>CAIYGK010000652.1 GCA_903925725.1 uncultured beta proteobacterium
AACTCGACCGAGGCGTAAAAGGCATCCATGTCGAGGTGTGCAATGCGGCGTATCTTTTCGCTCATGCTGTGAGGATAAACCCAACAACATACGGCTGATAAGGATCAAGACGGATCCGCTTGAAACGGCGTATGCTGCAATGCAACAGCCTCACAAAATGGACTCAGCATGGACAAGCACTTTCTGACGCCACTTTTTTCGCCTGGATCGATTGCCGTGTTTGCCGGACGGGCTGACGATCCAGCCTCCCAGACGCCGCAAGGGCGGGTACTGTTGCAGGCGCTGCGCGCGCAGCGCTATGCTGGTACGCTGACCTTCGTCGACATACATGCCACCGGTACGCTGGCCGATCTGGCTGAAGCCCAGGCCGATCTGGCCTTGATCGCTTTGCCAGCCGATGAGGTGGCGACAGCGCTGGAACTGGCCGGTCGCATCAAGTGCCGTGCGGCGCTGGTGATCTCCAGTGGCATGGGTGCAGCGCAGGCGCTTGAACTGCACAAGATTGCACGACGTGACGGCATCTATCTGCTTGGCCCCAACTGCATGGGTTTCCAGCGACCCCAAATGCAACTCAACGCCAGCGTGGCGGGCGCATTGTGCGCCAAGGGTCCGCTGGCGCTGGTGTCGCAATCGGGCGCTCTGACCTCGTCGATTCTGGACTGGGCGCAAAAGAACGGCGTCGGATTCTCAACCGTGGTTTCACTCGGACCCAATACCGACGTTGACATGGCGCAGGTGCTCGATTTTCTGGCAGCTGATGCGCAGACACACAGCATTGTGGTGTACCTGGAAGGCATCAGCAACGCGCGCCGTTTCATGAGCGCCTTGCGCGCTGCCGCCAATGCCAAGCCGGTGGTGGTGCTCAAGTCTGGCCGCAAACCGGCGGGCAACATGGCTGCGCTGACCCATTCTGGCGCCATTGTTGGCAGCGACGACGTGTTTGATGCCGCGCTGCGGCGTGCCGGTGCGGTGCGGGTGCGCTCGTTTGTGGCGCTTTTTTCCGCCGCCAAATGCCTGGCTTCGCGCTACCGCGCAGTGGGTCGGCGGCTGGCCATAGTCACCAACGGCGGTGGCCCCGGTGTGCTGGCAGCCGACTGGATCAGTGAAATCAACCTGCAACTGGCCTGTCTGACGGGCGAGCAGGCAAGAGCCTTGCAAACTCAATTGCCTTCACTGGCATCACTTTGCGATCTGATCGATGTGTCGGAGGAGGCGGGTCCGGAGCACTTCAAGGCCGCGCTGGAAGCAGCCGACAAGGCACGCCAGGTCGACGGCGTGCTGGCCATCTATTCACCCAAGGCGGGCCTTGACAGTGCGACGATTGCCTCTGTCCTGGCTAGCAGCAACAAGACTCTGGGCAAGCCGCTGCTGACCTGCCTGATGGGTGATGCATCGGTAGGTCAGGCGCGCCAGATCCTCAATGACGCGGCGATTCCGACCTTTCGCACGCCCGAGGCGGCCGTTGGTGCGTTCGGCAATATTGCATCCTTCTATCAGAACCAGCAATTGCTGCAGCAAACGCCGCCGCCCATGTCAGATCTGGCCAAACCTGACGTGGAAGGGGCGCGCATGCTGATCGAGAGCGTGCTGGCGGAGCGCCGCAAAGTGCTGACCGAGATGGAGTCAAAGGCGTTGCTGGCGGCATTTCACATACCCGTTACGCGAACCATACTGGCGCGCAGTGCCAACGAAGCGATCATGATCGCCAGTCAACTCGGTTTTCCGGTAGCGCTCAAGATTGATTCGCCGGACATCAGTCACAAGTCGGACGTGCAGGGTGTGGTGCTGAACGTGCTCAACGCGGTCGGAGTGCGTGACACCTACACCGAGATGGTTCAGACCGTGGCACGACTGCAGCCTGAGGCGCACATCAACGGCGTCACCGTGCAGAACATGTCGAGCCAAAAGCGCGGCCGCGAGATCTACATCGGCATGGTGACCGATGAACCCTTTGGACCCGTGATTGTGTTTGGTTCCGGCGGCATCATGATCGAACTCATCAACGACCGTGCGATGGAGTTGCCGCCGCTCAACCAGTTTCTCGCGCGCAGCCTGATTGCTCGGGCTCGCGTCGCCGAGACGCTGGGCGAATGGCGCGGCGCCTCGGCCATCAATATGGAGGCACTTGAGCAGGTGCTCTTGCGGGTCTCCGAGATGGTGTGCGAATTGCCGCAATTGCGTGAGATGGACATCAACCCGATCATTGTTGACGAGACCGGTGCCGTGGCTGTCGATGCGCGCATCGTCGTGGACAACGCGCCACCCGGCGTGCACAACTACAGTCACCTGGCAATCCTGCCTTACCCATCGCAGCACGAGCAGATCTGGCCGCTGCGTGGCGGTGGTGAATACACTGTTCGCCCGGTTCATCCGGACGACGCCAGCATGCTGCAGGATTTTGTGCGCGGTCTGTCACCCGAGAGTCGCTATTTCCGCTTTGTCTCAAGCATGCAGGAGTTGCCCGCGAGCATGCTGGCCCGTTTCACCCTGATTGACTACGACCGCGAAATGGCGCTGGTGGCCGTGGTGCGAGAACAGCGTGCTGGACCGGATGGCGAAACCACCGAGGTTTCGCGCATTCTCGGGGTGTCGCGGTACATCACCAATCCGGACCGCAGCACTTGCGAGTTCTCGCTGGTTGTGGCGGACGACAGCAAAGGCAAAGGCCTTGGCTCACGCCTGATGCTCTCGATCATGAACTTTGCCCGCGAGAAGGGTCTGACTGAAATCGAGGGGCTGGTACTGGCCAACAACCCGACCATGCTCAAGCTGATGCGCGGACTGGGCTTTACCATCAAGCCCTACCCGGACGACGCCGATTTCAAACTGGTAACGCAGACGCTGTAAGAATCCCGTGGCGGCTCTGGATCACGGCGCCTTCTTCGAATCGGGCAGCACGGCGTTGACCGCAGCCCCGGCGGCCTTGACTCCCGTCGTGACAACGGTCGCCGCTACGGTGACTGCAGCGTCGGCAACAGCAACCACGGCACATCCGCTGCACAGCAGCACCGTAGCGAGAGTAGTTGTCGTTGCAATCACGCCAATAGCGCTCATCATTCAGGATTCCCCTTTGTCTGCGCAGGATTATCGGGCTATGCTTGCATGAACTTGTGCAGTGAGACGAACAATCTTTACAAGCCCTTAACCGAATTTCTGATTTTCGAAGCGTTAATGGAACATGATTCAATTGCGTGCAAACATGGAAAGGCGAGCATCATGAACAAACTACTTCTCTTGCCACTGGCTCTTGTCACGAGTGCATCGGTACTGGCTCAAGACGTCGGTCGTGTCATTTCGGCGACGCCCATCATCCAGCAGGTTGGGGTACCCAAACAGGTCTGCTCCACCGAGCAGGTAGCTCTGCAGCAGCCCAAGTCGGGCGCAGGAGCGTTGTTGGGAGCCATTGCAGGTGGCGCCATGGGCAATGCGGTTGGCGGTGGCGCGGGCAAGGCTGCGGCGACCATGATTGGCCTCATTGGTGGTGCCGCTCTTGGTGACAGCGTTGAAGGAGCGCCAGGCTCGCAATATCAAAACGTCCAGCGTTGCACAACGCAGACCAGCTTTGAAAACAGGCCGGTTGCCTACAACGTGATTTATGAGTTTGGTGGCAAGCAGTATTCGGTGCAGATGCCCCAGGACCCCGGACCTACGCTGCAGTTGCAGGTTACGCCAGTGGGAGCAGCCTCGCAGCTTCAGCCGCCGGCCAGTACCGTGACTTATGCGCAACCGGTTGTTCAGCAGCAAACGTACGTGGTTGCCGAACCTCGTGTCTATTACGGCTACCCGGCTTATTACAGTCAGCCAAATTACGTGCCTGTGGCCGCCTTGATGGGCATGGGGCTGTGGTTTGGCAGTCAGGGACATGGATACCGTCACTGGCGTTAGCCGGTTGGGCTGCATACCGTCAGCGCAAGAAGCTCACAGGTTCGGCGGCTGGGACCCATGACCAAGCCTTCCCGTGTCCGCACGGTTCATGTTGGTGGAACGAAAGTGTTGACGAATCAACGTCGGCACGGAAGCCTGCGCGATCCGTATCACATCGTGCTCAACCTGAGCTGGCCGCGCTTTTTCGCTGGTCTGGTGCTGGTCTTTGTTCTTGTGAACCTGCTGTTCGGAACAGCCTACTGGTTGTTGCCCGGGAGCGTCGCCAATGCGCGGGAGAACAATTTCCTCGACTACTTCTTTTTCAGTATCGAAACCCTTGCCACTGTTGGCTACGGGAACATGTCACCGGCAAGTCTGATGGGCCACACCGTAGCCTCCATTGAGATTCTGCTCGGGATGGTTGGCGTTGCGATAACCACCGGACTTGTCTTTGTCCGTTTCTCCAAACCGACTGCACGAATTCTGTTCAGCGACCGCGTCCTCATCCGCGATTTTGACGGTGCACGGTTTCTCATGCTGCGCATGGCGAACGAGCGCTACAACCGGATAGTGGAAGCGTCGGCGACCTTGTCATTCATCAGACTGGAAGTCAATTCGCAAGGTGAGAGCTTTGTCAAGATTCACGATTTGGCACTGGTCAGAAAGCGCACGCCCGTATTTGCGCTGACCTGGACGCTGATGCACAAGATTGACGAGAGCAGCCCATTGCTCGGGACAGGCGAAGAACAGTTGACGGCGGCACATTGTCGAATTCTGGTGTCTGTAACCGGACACGACGAAACGGTAGCGGCGTCGGTCTACGCTGAAAAGACCTACGAAGCGCAGGACGTGGTCTTCGACGGTCGATTTGTCGACATCCTGAAAATCACTCCAGATGGTGATCGCGTCGTTGACATGACGCGATTTCACGACCTTGAGGGGGAGCAGTCTCGGTCAGAGGCAGTCAGGTCGTGAGTATTGACACGGCGGACCGTCGTCTGCGTGAAGTCGTGGGGAGTGGTGGGAACTGAGAGATTCGAACTCTCGACCTACGGATTAAGAGTCCGCTGCTCTACCAACTGAGCTAAGTTCCCATTCGGAGAATTTGGGTGAATCGGACGGGGTCGATCCCGTTTTTCACCACCGCGAATTCTAGCAGGTCTTGGGGTGCATTCTTGCGGTCTGCGGAGCGGTTGGGGGAGGGCGCAGGTCAGGGATTGGGTGGGGTGAATGCTGGGTCCGGGCCGGGGTTGGTGCCGTGGGTGTTCAGGCAGGGCGTCCTGCGGTTGCTGAGCCTGGGTTCGGCGTGGGGTCGGGCAAGTCAATCTGCGGCGTGAGGCGAGCTACCGTTACAGCAAAACCGAGTTTGCTGTGTAGACTGCTTCTCCATGCCGGCACAGGCAGTCCACACAACTGGAGAATCGAATTGACTAAGCCTGTTGTTCTTGTCACAAACGCGCTGAAATTTGCTGGGCCTCCTGCGGTTGAGTCCCTTCTCAAGGCTGGATTTCAGGTTGTCGTGCACGACGTCGCATTCACTTCTTTCGTAGCCCAGGAGGATTATCGAGGTGCCAATCCGGGCGTCGTTGTACTCCCGGATCAGACGCCGTTAGAGATAGTCGAATCTGCCTGGGCCGTGAGCAATCGGCTGGACGTATTGGTAAGCAATGATGCGTATAGACTGATCCACGGATCCATCGAGGATGCAGAAATGGAGAGCCTTCAGTCCACGCTGGATCGCCTGGTCGTATTCCCGTTTGGAATTGCCAGAGCTGCCATTCCTCGGCTGAAGGCTCAGGAGAAGGCGCGCATTGTTTTCATATCGTCAAATCGCAATCGGCTTCCTGCACGCGGCGGTTCAATTCCGGATATCGCAAGGGCGGGCGCCAATGCGCTTGTCAAATCACTCAGCATAGAGCTTGCGCCGCATGGTATCCCTGTTAACGCAATCGCGCCGAATTATCTGTCCAGCGAAACGTACTATCCCAAAGCGCGCTTCGTCGACGACGCAGCTGGCCGAGCGTACATAGAACAGACAGTGCCTGCGGGGCGTTTGGCAGATCCTGAAGAAATAGGCGAACTCATTCGCTACTTGGCGACCATGCAGGGCACATTCATGACGGGGTCAATCATCGATTTTTCCGGTGGGTGGCCAGTTGCAACACAACCACCGAATTGATCACCCGCATGGGCAAGCGATCATGCCTTGTGCCTCAGGGATGTAGACGCCCACTACCAAGCCGAGTATGAGGCGTGGATTAGAAAAATGCCAAGCGTACCGCCAATGTCTGACCGCTAATCAGTGTCCCAGCGTTTCTGCAAATCCCTACGATCTCGTTTAGTAGGACGCCCACGCGCAATGGTCAGTGCAGGTTCCGGACTCAGGCGATTGCGCTCCATCTCCTTGGCCCTTGCGTCCAGACTCTGCGGGGTTTCCTCATAAAGCCGCTGTGCCACCGGGGCGGGTCCGCGCTGCTCGCTGAGGCCCGTCACGACCACGGTCCGCGGCACCTTGGTCTGTACGATGGTTATCACATCACCTGGCCTGACTTCCCGGGACGGCTTGACATCCTGCTGGTCGATTTGGACCCTGCCATGGTTGATCTCGTCGGTTGCCAAAGAGCGTGTTTTAAAGAAACGTGCCGCCCATAGCCATTTGTCAATTCGCATTCTGTCCATCTGATGATCTCGTCCTTGCAGTCATCCAATGGCAAACCGCGCGGTCATTTCCTTCACCATTCGCTGAAGCTGCTCTTCAACTTCGTGGCGCACAAAAGGCAAACCGAACATGCGAGCGAGCATGGAACCCGTCTGCATCTCGACATGGTATTTCAGCTGCACTCCCTGGTTCACTGGAACGATTTCCGCCAAACTGCTCGTTTGCGCCAAGGTGCCAGAGAGGCTTTTCGACACAATGCGTGTTTTCGGTTCAAGACGTATTTCCCGAACGGACTCGAATGAATAGGAAAACGGTCCATACTTCGCGACGCCTTCCTGTCTTACACGCCATAGGTTTCCATTGCGCGACAGGACCTTGCTGGCGGTGAGATTCCCGAGAATCGAAGTCATGTGATCAAAATCGGTCAATACATCCCAAGCAAGATCAACGGGGACAGGTACCTCAATAGCCGCATCGACGATGAAGGTATCACCGACCTGCTGAACGGCAATGTCGAGCTTTCTGTCAAGGCCAAAGGCGGCTTGGCTGGCAAACAAAAGTAAGCAGATCAGCGGTATCGCCCATATCCGTACCAGCGTTTCATGTGTGCGCCCCATTGCGCATCGAGTTGTTGCCATGCATCCCTTAGGTTGGAGCAATTGATATTGACGGATTCTGTGGAACTGCTGAGGACGATTCTGCATCATTTCGCCAAGTTAGGGCAGGTCATAATTCCGCTTGGTTCTCAAAATGAGGGGGGCATATTGAGCGTTGACGACAAACGACCCGCAAGCAGTGGCGACCCTGCGACAGAGCAGCCGGCGCCAAATGATCTTCGCATGGATCAGATTGAGTTGGAGAAGCAAAAAGAGGAGCTACTCCGCTATCGAACTCTTGTGGAGTGGACGCCTGATCCACTATTTGTTCACCGCGACGGCAAATTCCTATATGCCAACCCTGCCGCGGTAAGAATGTTTGGGGCGTTGTCTGCCAACGACCTGGTCGGCACAGCGATTCTGGATCGGATTCACCCGGACTTTCATGAAATCGTATTGGGGCGTGTGAAGCATTTTCTTGAGCATGGCGGTACGGCTCCGATGATTGAGGAGAAGATGCTCAAGTTGGACGGAAGCGTCATCGACGTTGAAGGGCAAGGCACGATCATTTCATACGATGGAGCACCTGCCGTTCAGGTTGTAATGCATGACATCACAGAGCGAAAGCGCGTCGAAGCCGCTCTGACTGGCAGTGAGCAACGGTATCGCACCCTGGTGGAATGGACATTGGAACCGATCGTCGTCCATCGGAAAGGCAGGCTCATTTATGCCAATCCGGCCGCCGTCAAATTGTTTGGAGCGCGCTGCGCGAGCGATCTGGTTGGTACAACGGTACACGACTGGACCCATCCCGAACATCGTGATTTGGTTCTGCAGCGCCTGATTGCACACGGAGACGATGGCCCGGATTCCCCGATGATGGAACAGAAATTGACGAGGTTGGATGGGGCCACCATGTACGTTGAAGTCAAGGGTACGTCCATTTCCTTCGATGGGAGACCAGCCCGTCTGGCTTCTTTGCGCGACATCACCGAACGCAAGGCCATTGAAGCGGCAATGGAAGCTACCCGATTGAAGGCCGAGAACCTGAGTCGGGCCAAGTCGCGGTTCCTGACATCTGCAAGCCATGACTTGCGTCAGCCAGCCCATGCCCTGGGAATGTTTGTCGCACGACTGGCTGAGTTGCCGCATGACGAGCAAACCACCCACTTGGTGGCCTCAATGGACGCATCGGTCCGCGTCATGCAGGATATGCTGGATGGATTCTTTGACATCTCCAAACTGGACTCGGAGCAGACGCAAGTCAGCTTGGCTGCGTTTCCGATTCAGGCTGAATTTGAAAAATTGCGCAATAGCTTTGGCCGCGCTGCGAGCGACAAGGGCTTGCAACTAAGGTTTCGATCCTCAAAGCATTGGGTCGAAAGTGACCCCGGGCTGCTACATCGCGTGCTGCTTAATCTGGTCGGCAACGCCGTGCGCTATACGCCCCAAGGGACGATCCTGGTCGCTTGCCGACCAGCAAGTGACACCACGCGACTTCGCATCGAGGTGCGCGACAGTGGCGTTGGTATTCCCGCGCAACATCATGAGGACGTGTTTCACGAGTTCTTTCAGTTGGCCAATCCGGAGCGTGATCGCAGCAAGGGTCTGGGCGTAGGCTTGAGCATTGTTGACCGGGCCTGTAGGCTGCTGAATCATCCCCTGGCGATGCGTTCGGCCCCGGGGGCCGGGACGTGCATCACTGTGACCGTTCCGCTTGCGCCGGCGCGCGCGGACATCGTACCTGAGGACTCAAGCGAATTGGTGGCACCAACGAGCTTTGACGGCCTGCGCGTATTGCTGATTGAGGATGATGCGCTGGGCAGGGACGGCTTGGCGAGTTTACTTACGTCCTGGGGTTGCAAAGTGACGACAGCTGAGGGAGCTCAAGCGGCCTGTGATCTGTATCGACACGATGAAGCGCCCGGCATGATCATCAGTGACTTTCGCCTTGGCGGCGATATCAACGGCATAGAGGCAATTGCGATGTTGAAGAGACGTGTGGGGCGTCCCACTGCGGCCTGCTTGATCACCGGCGACACAGACGCGAATGTGAGGGAGCAAGCACAAAATGCAGGGCTCACTCTTTTGCAAAAGCCGGTGCGACCTGCCAAGTTGCGAAGTCTGATCCGGCACATGGTTCATATCTGAGCTATCAGGCGGTCGACTTCAGAGGCTCGCTACGTCTGTAGAACGCAGCCACTGGTGCCGGCCGCTTATCAGCATCCCATCTCTTCAGTAAGTCCGGATGCACTTAGAACGGGAGGTAAGTCTTCTCGCGTGTGTAGTGCATGTAGCCAATGCTCGCACCAGCCCGCATTCCCACGCCAAGCCGGATCGGCGCGAGTATCACGCCATCGCGTTGCTGGTAGTTGATGCCGGCGCCGCCAACGTAATAGAAACTACCGTCCACCGCCGGAAAGCGCTGGTATATCTTGTCGCTGGAAGGGAGGTGATAGACCAATATGAATACCTTGGATACGTTGGCACCAAAATCAAATCCGATGGACGGTCCCTGCCAATAGACTTTTCTGGATTTGCCGGCCTTGAAGCTGAGCGTTCCGTTGCCATAGCGCAGGCCGACTGTCACCGCACCACTGGCCTCTTCGCCTTTGATATAGCCGCTGGGCCGGCCGTGTTCCTTGAAGGCCTTCTCGATAATCCTGGCAAGTCCCTCCGTGCTGGAGCCAAAGAACTGCTCTGCGTCCTTCAGGACCGAATCCTGGTCATAAGTGTTTTTGTCGGAATCCGTTGAACTGTCAGCGGCATGGCCGGGTGTTGCAGCTAGCAGTCCGGCAAACGGAACTGCTTGCAGCGCCCTCGCAAAGCAGGAAGGAAAAAGCCGTAGTCGATTGCATGTGGTCATGAGTCTGATTATCCAGATGTTTGCAAATGCAGTGAATTCAGGAAGGGGAGGACAGATCGGTTACATTGCTGCGCAACACAAAGGGCACGTATGGCTTCACTCAATTTCATTGGCGGCGAAAAAGGCGGTGTGGGCAAATCAGTCACGGCACGGGTTCTTGCCCAATATTTCATCGACAAACGCTTGCCATTTTCGGGATTTGATACTGATCGATCACACAACACTTTCACCCGTTTCTATGCTGACTACGCATCACCTGTGGTGGTTGACAGCTACGAAGGACTGGACTTGCTTGCCGAATCTTTCGAGGAAAGTTCTGGCGGCGAGCAACGCAATGTCATTGTCGATTTGGCTGCGCAGACGGCGGCGCCGCTGGCGCGCTGGATCAGGGAATCTGACCTCCTGGGTCTGCTTTCGGAGATGGGCGTTACCGTGAATTTCTGGCATCTGATGGATGCTGGGCGCGATTCTGTTGATTTATTGGACAAGTTGCTGGATACATATGGCGAGGGACCGAACTACATCGTCGTCAAGAATCTGGGGCGTGGGTCCGACTTTACTTTGGCCAACGATTCGGCTGCCGTGCGACGGGCACGCAGTTGGGGAGCCAAAGTGATATCCCTGTCGCCTCTGCACGAGGGTTGCATGGTCAAAATCGACCGCTTCGACCTGAGCTTCTGGTCGGCGATAAATACGCGAGGTACTCCAGCTGCATTGGGCATGCTGGAGCGCCAGAGAGTCAAAACCTGGCTGAACTCCACTTACGCGACTTTCGACACACTGTCCCTGACGGACTAGGGTCACCGCAGCGACTGCGCGGCTCACAAGAATCCAAGGTTTGTCTGGCTGTAATTGCCCATGTTGGGCAAGACGCTGCGCAGGTCGGTTGATGAAACGCCAAACCATGTTGCAAGCGTGGCACCGTACTGGTCGACTGACAGGGCCGGCAGCAGACGGCCCTGCCCGACATCATCGGGTCCGCCGTTGGCAATGATCGGCGGGGTGCCGACGAACGAACCACCCTTGACGCTGTCACCCACAACAAAGTGCATGCTTCCCCACCCGTGATCAGAGCCACCGTTGTTGCTTACCAGCGTGCGACCGAAGTCCGACGCCGTGAACGCTGTCACTTGGCTGGAGACGCCAAGATCTACCGTTGCCTGGTAAAACGCTGACATTGCATTGCCCACCGTGGCCATCAAACCTGGATGTGTCGTGAGCAGACTGTCGTGCGTATCGAATCCACCAACGGATACAAAGAATACCTGTCGTTTGGGTCCCAGTGAAGTACGCGCAGCAATCAATCGCGCTACCATTTTGAGTTGATCAGCCAAACTGTTGGATGCCGGGAAGGTGCTTGTCAGGTTGACTCCTGCCAAGGCAGTGCTGACCTGGGTGTTGGCGGTAACTGAGCGGCTGCCAACGCGGGCATATTCGCTGGCAAACAAATTCGTATTGGTGGAAGAAGTGATCAGATTCTGCAACAGGGTTGAGCACGCAGGTGATCCAAACAAGGGTGATTGAATCCCGTTGACCGGAACCGAGCCACTGGTTGAGACCTGATATTGGACAGCGGTCTTTCCCGACAGGTAGACCGCGTTACCGGATACGCTGATACAGGTAAACGTGGCATTGCCGTTCCCAGCGGCAAACAGGTCTCCGAGACGCCCACCCCAACCTGAAGAAGCCCCTTCCGCACTCGATGACTGCCAGAATGATTGCTGATCGTTGTGGGAAAAGAGTTTGGGCGGCAGAGGTACCGATCCTGCGCTGTACTGCGCTTTCGTCGTAGGCTGAATCAGCGTACCCACATTCAGCAGCACCGACATCTTCCCTGCATTGAATATTGGCAGCAGCGGGTCCAACCCGGGTGCCAGAGCGTATTGTCGACCGTTGGCAAGCGGCACCGTCGGATTCAATAACAAGGGAGTCAATGCGGCGCGATCAATCGACAGGTTCGCACGAAAAGTTTGTTGCAGGTTATAGCTGGGCAGGTCATAGGGCAGGAGGGTATTGGCGTAGTCATTGCCGCCGTACAGGAAGACGCATACGAGGGCTTTGTAGTCGGTCGCGGTGGCAGCTGCTGCCTCGCCCATTGCCGCCAGGCTGACTGCCCAGGGCGTTGCGCCCGCCGCCAGTGACAACGCAGCGGAGCGCTTCAGGAACTCTCGACGGGAAGCGTTGTCAGGTTGGACTTCAGGATAGTGACGCATTGTGACTCCTCATCTCTGGGCAATGTATTCGGGCGACGCCAGTACCAGGGTCAAAGCGGCATGAATGCGATTCAGCGCTCCGGCAGACGTGGTGGTCGGGATGGTGTCGAGGGCGCCTTGCATTGAGGTCAAGGTAGGTGATGAGAGTTGACTTGCGGCGAGGACTTCGTTGATTTCCTTGAGCAAGCTGCCGGAATTGCCAGCCACGGCCAGCAGACTGCTGTAATCGGCCGCAAGATCACCAACCCCCGTGCCGCTGATGGCGCGCTGCATGTAGTTCACGTAGCCGGCAACCGAGGATTCGTTCGTGATTTGAAATTCCGGGCCGGTCAGGCCAAGCGCGGAAAGCGCTGTGCTGGGCGGCACGTACCCTGGCCGAAAGAAGTTGAATACGGAGCCCGATCGCATCGGACTTTGTCCAAGTCGCGTCGCGGTGTCCGACAGGTCGCCCACACTCCATGCACCTGATGGCGACTTGACGCTGTAGGCGCGAGCCCAGTTGAGAAATCGTACAACGGGCTCCCGCAACTTGCCAAGCGTTGAGTCCATGGCTGTTGCAGGGTCACGGGCCTCGTTGTCAAGAAGAATCGCCTTGATGACAGCCTTCAAGTCACCACGTACGCCAGCGCCATTGTCGGCGAATGCTTTTGACACTCTTGAGATGTAGCCCGCCGTGGGGTTGCTGGTCACAAGGCGTTGGATGAGCTGCTTGCTTACAAAGCTGGGGACATTGGGATGCGCAAAAATGGTGTCAAGGGCAATTTTCAGGCTGTCGCTTGCGCTGGTTCCGGCAGGGATCGTCGCTCCCAGGAAAGGCTTGCTTCCTGTCTCATAGTTTGCTGCCACTGAAATCATGGGTCGTTGCTGGAAGTCTGGAGGATAGGGACTGGTTAGCCCGGAGACATCCAGGTTCCATCCTGTGAACACACGCGCCAGGCCGCTGACATCCGCTTGTGTATAGGTCTCGATGGCGCTGCCACTGAGGTCGGTTTGCAAACTGCCGTCGGTGTTGATTTTGAGTAGTCCGATCGTGAACAGTTGCATCAGTTCACGGGCATAGTTTTCGTCAGGCTCACTACCCGTGTTCGGGTTGGCCTTGACACTGCCGCGAAACGTCAGGTAGTACCCCATGGCCGGACTCAGGGAGATTTGACCCAAAAGCGTGCGGTAGTTGCCAAAGGCGTTGGCGTCGAGGATGTCCAGATAGTTGGCAACAGAAAATTGTCGCCATTGCGCGTTAACGCCCAGCACTGAGACGACGCAAAGCTCCGACAGGGCCAGAACGACACGCTGACGCAGAGTGTCGGTGGAACTGATGAATTTGCGCCATATGGTGTTGTCCAGTCCGACTGTGCTGTTGATGTTGGTCGCATTGTTGTAGCCGTTGGCAGTCAGCCAATCCCAATGGCTTTGAGTGCGTGGCAAGGCAAACTGCGCGTCAATCCAGTCTGAATATTTCATACCCTGAAGTGCAGTCAATTCCGCCCTTGTATAGCCAAGCGTCGCCTGAGCCAGGAAGCGGCCAGCGTCGGCAACTGTTAAAGGTGAAGTGGAAGGCGTCGGCGTTGGCGAAGGACTGATGCCACCTGAAGCATTTCCACCCCCTCCACCGCCGCAGGCGGCGACGCTTGATAAGGCCGTGACAGCTGCGAGTTGCGAAACCAGGCGTTTCCGATGACTCAACCCTTCTGCATGTCCTGCAGCACCTGCAAGCTCCTTGCCTGTTTCAACTGACGAAGCTTCGGCAACGGTGTCGCCCTTGTGAGTTCCTGTTTCCACAAACTTTCCTTCTGGTTTTTACTGGCGAAATCTTGACGTCGCTTTTGGACACATCGTGTTGTCAACGCATTTGATCGCATCTTTGCGGACCGCGCTGGAGCAAATCCCGGTAAGGACTGTAACGGTCTGTAATGATTTGATCGCGGGGTAAACTAGAAACGGATCAACAAGCCGGAGGTGACATGACAAAGCGCAAGGTGTACGTTTGGACCGTCGTCGCAGCATTGTCTGTTGCTGCAATGTGGTACATGCTACGTCGGGATGAGGTTGGCAGTGGGCTGCAAATTGAACAACAGGATCGCGCGACCAAACGCCCCGCAGAGTCGATGAGTCAGATCGCAGCGGAGTCCGCCGCCATAGCTGCGTCTGATGCTGCCAGAGTGCAGGAGGAATCCCAGTATCGGAGCCCGCAAAGGTAGTTGTCAGATCATGTATCCCCCAATTGGGGGATACCGCAATCGGTGTGAGGCAATTACGATCCCCATTTGGCATTTCATGTCACTCGTGCTAGATTGACGGGCCGGTCAACCCGATTCATGGACTTGGAGGGCTGTTCAATGGCTGACAAGAAGGTCGTGTTCATTGCGTTCGCAAGCGAAGATGTGCGCCAGCGTGACTTCCTGACGGCTCAATCACTTCTGACCAAGGTCCCGTTCGATTACATCGACAGCGGGGTAGATGTGTCAGACGATCCGGCCTGGAAGGAGCGCGTGAGCAGTTGCATTCGCGGTTCAGACGGAGTGATTGCGCTGGTGAGCAGCCATTCGCTCACATCGAGCCGCCAGCAGTGGGAGATCATTTGTGCCAGGGAAGAAGGCAAGAAGATTCTTGGGATCTGGGTCTACAGCAATGACCGGACCGCGCTGGCTGGCGTGAACAGCGTCGTCTGGACCTGGGGCGACATCAGAACCTTTGTAGAGGGCCTCTGAGCAGATAGGCGGCGCAAGCCGCGTTCCTTACATCAAAAGGTGTTCGCCGGCGTTGTCACCTCCGAGGGTGACGTAATTCACTTTGCGGATGTCCATCAGCTTTCTACCGCCGGAGTAACTGATGGAGCTTTGCACGTCCTGCTCCATCTCGATCAGCGTGTTCGCCAGGCTGCCCTTGATAGGCTCCAGTATGCGTTTGCCTTCAACGTGCTTGTATTCACCCTTGTTGAAGTCGCTGGCCGAGCCGTAATATTCCTTGAACAGTTTGCCGTCCACTTCGACCGTCTGGCCCGGGCTGGTCTCGTGGCCCGCCAGCAGCGAGCCTATCATGACCATGGTGGCGCCAAAACGGATCGACTTGGCGATGTCGCCGTGCTCGCGGATGCCGCCATCGGCAATGATCGGCTTGGTCGCGACGCGGGCGCACCATTTGACGGCGCTTAGCTGCCAGCCGCCGGTGCCAAAGCCGGTCTTCAATTTGGTGATGCAGACCTTGCCCGGGCCGATGCCGACCTTGGTGGCGTCAGCGCCCCAGTTCTCCAGGTCAATCACCGCTTCGGGAGTTGCTACGTTGCCGGCAATCACAAAGGCTGAAGGTAGCTTCTCTTTCAGGTAGCCAATCATGTTTTTCACGCTGTCCGAATGGCCATGAGCAATGTCGATGGTCACGTATTCAGGCACCAGTCCGAGCGAGAGCAACTGGTCAACGGCGTCGTAGTCCGGTTGTTTCACTCCCAGCGAGATGGATGAATACAGTCCGAGCGCCTTCATGTTCCTGACGAACTGCACGTTGTCCAGATCAAAGCGGTGCATGACATAGAAATAGCCGTTCTGTGCCAGCCAGATGCAGATTTCTTCATTGACCACCGTCTTCATGTTGGCCGGTACGACCGGGATGCGAAAACGCCGACCTCCCAGTTCCACGCTGGCATCACATTCGGATCTGCTCTCGACGCGGCATTTGCGTGGCAACAGAAGAATGTTTTCGTAGTCAAAAATTTCCATGGTCCGTACTCCTGATGGATTGGATCCGGCAAAAAAAACCGGACCACAATTGCTTGGGCCCGGTGCTTGATTCTATCGGAACTATTTTTTCACCACCGCGTAGCGTTGCAGTGTGCGGCTGCGCGCCTCGGCGTGATCAACGATGGGCAGCGGATAGTTCTGGCCCAGCACCACGCCAGCGGCGTCCAACTGGGCAGCGCTGGCGCTCCAGGGCGCGTGCAGCAGCGCATTTGGCAAGCGCGACAGTTGCGGCAGGTAGCGCCGGATGAACTTGCCCTCACTGTCAAACTTTTCACTCTGGCTTACCGGGTTGAAGATCCTGAACCAGGGCTGCGCGTCGCAGCCGCTGGAACTGACCCATTGCCAACCACCGTTGTTGGCCGCCAGATCAAAATCGTTGAGATGCTGCGCAAAGTATCTTTCTCCCCAACGCCAGTCCATGCCCAGATCCTTTACCAGGAAACTGCCTGCCACCATGCGCAGGCGGTTGTGCATGTAGCCAGTCTGGTTGATCTGCGCCATGGCGGCGTCCACCAGTGGATAGCCGGTCTGGCCCTGGCACCAGGCCGCAAACAGCGCCTGGGCTCGCTTGCCACGCTCCCACTTGATGGCGTCGTATTCGCGTCTGTAGGCGCCTTCGGTCACGTGCGGGAAATTTGACAGAATCGAAAAATAGAAGTCGCGCCAGATCAGTTCACCGAGCCAGACGCCGGCACCCCGGCTACCTTCTATCTGGCGCTGCAGGGCAGTGGCTGCCAGTTGGCGGATCGAGACGGTGCCAAAGCGTAGATGCACGCCGAGGTAGCTGGGACCTTTGACCGCCGGGAAATCACGGGTTTGGTGGTAGTGGTCCATGCGCTCAAAAAAGTCTTCAAACAGCTGGCGGGCGCCGGATGCGCCGGGCCTGATTCCGAGCTCAATCAGATTGGTTTTCTGGAAACCCAAAGCAGCCAGTGCCGGCACACCGGGCGGCAGGTCCTCCGGAGCCGAAACCAGGGCGCTGGCGAAAGGCCTGGTGTCGTGTTGCTGCAAATGCCGGGATGTCACACTCGCAAGCCACTTGTTCTTGTAAGGCGTGAAGACACCGTAGGCAGTACCGGCTTGGGTCAGGAGTTCACGGCCCTCAAAGATCACGTGGTCTTTGGATGTTTGAAAGGCAATGCCGGCACCAGCAAGCTCGCCGCGGACCCTGGCGTCACGTGCTATCGCCTGCGACTCGTAGTCATGGGCTGAAAAGACCGCTTGCACTCCGAGCTTGCCTGCGAGAGCGACGATCTCGGTTGCTGCCGCTCCATGGCGCACGATCAGCAAAGAGCCCGCCTTGCCACTGAGCCTGCACAAGTCAGCGTCAAGCTCGCACAAAGACTCGCGGATGAACTCGACGCGGCGGTCGTAGCGCGCCAGACCGTCGAGAATTTCGGTGTCAAAGACAAAAACGCAATAAAGTCTCTTGCACGCTTGCAGCGCCACGCAGAGTGCGGCATTGTCGTTGACGCGCAAATCCCTTCGAAACCACATCAGACCTGCGTCAAATTGTTTGTTCATGTTCACCGGTAAAATCAAAGCATGTCCGGAGATTTTGCGCCCACCAACCTGACGAATCATTTCTTGATTGCGATGCCAGGATTGCAGGACCAATTATTCTGCCGCAGTGTCGTTTATGTGTGTGAACACAATGAGCGCGGTGCGCTCGGCTTGATGATCAACAAGCCCTGCGAAATCGACATGAGGCGACTGTTTCAAAAGGTCGATTTGCCGCTGCACCGCGAAGATCTCACCGATGCGCCGGTATTTCAAGGTGGACCCGTGCAGACCGAGCGCGGTTTTGTATTGCATGAACACATCGCTGCGGACGCTGACAAGCCGACCGAACCCCTTTACGCCTCAACTCTGACGATACCCGGAGGCCTGGAAATGACGACTTCCAAGGACGTGCTCGAAGCCCTGGCCAGCGGTGCCGGACCGCGCAAGGTGCTGGTCTCTCTTGGCTATGCGGCCTGGGGTGAGGGGCAATTGGAGTCAGAGCTGTCAGACAACAGTTGGCTCACCGTGGCGGCCAGCAACAGTATCATTTTTGACACGCCAGTGGCACAGCGCTATGACAAGGCCTTGCGTCTGCTCGGTTTCGAGTCCTGGATGCTTTCACCTGACGCGGGGCATGCATGAGTCTAGAGCCTGTGTCTGTAGCGCCGAACCTGCAGACCTTTCTGGCTCTTGATTTTGGTATCAAACGCACAGGCTTTGCAGTTGGCAACCGGCTGCTGCGCACGGCCCAGCCACAGGGCACGATCCAGGCGGAGGGCGATGCGCGCTTCCTCCAGATTGCACAACGGATCAAGGAGTGGCAACCCGACGCTCTGGTAATTGGCGTGCCATTTCACCCGGACGGCGCCGAGCACGAAAACACCTTGCGCGCACGCCGCTTTTCACGTCAGTTGCAGGGCCGTTTCCGACGACCGGTATTTGAAGTGGATGAGCGTTACAGCACCACCGAAGCACTGCAAATGGGTGCCAAAGACGCGGACGCTGTTGCTGCCTGCATCATTCTCGAACAGTTTTTAAGGAGTATTGCATGAGCACATTGGTGCTGGACGCCGAGGCGCTTTACATCGAGTTGCTAAAGGGTGTGCGCGCCCTGTTCCGCCCCGGCGTACGTCTGATTGGCGTTACTTCGGGTGGTGCCTGGCTGGCTGAGCGGCTGAGTCAGAACATGAGTCTGCCGGAGCCTCCAGGCGTGATTTCGTCGTCCATGCACCGCGATGACTATTCGCGACGTGGCATGATGGCCGGAGCACAGACGCGGATTGACTTTGACGTCAACAACGCCCACGTTGTGCTGCTTGATGATGTGCTCTACACCGGGCGCACGATTCGCGCTGTCATCAACGAGTTGTTTGATTTTGGCCGGCCTGCAAGTGTCATGCTGGCCGTGCTGGTGGATCGCGGTGGGCGTGAATTGCCGATTCAGGCAGACTTCTGCGCTGCGCGCGTGGCCCTGCCCGCCAGCCAGTCGCTTGCGCTGGCGCGCAGCGAAGCCGGGGTTTTCAGTTTCAACGTAAAGGCCAGTTAAGCCATGTTGTACAAGCGCAATCTCCAACTCAACAAGCACGGTGAACTGATTCACCTGCTTTCCACCGAAGGTTTGCCCAAGGCCATCCTGACCCAGGTGCTGGACACGGCCGCCAATTTTGTCAGCGTCAATGACCGAGAGGTCAAGAAGTTGCCACTGCTGCGCGGCAAGAGCGTCTTCAACCTGTTCTTTGAAAACTCCACCCGCACTCGCACCACCTTTGAGATAGCGGCGACACGTCTGAGTGCCGACGTCATCAATCTCGACATTTCGCGCTCTTCAGCGGCCAAGGGGGAGACGCTGCTGGACACCATAGCGAACCTGAGTGCCATGGCGGCCGATCTGTTTGTGGTTCGCCACAGCGAGTCAGGTGCCCCCTACCTGATCGCCCAGCATGTGGCGCCGCATGTGCATGTCATCAATGCCGGTGACGGGCGCCACGCGCACCCGACGCAGGGTCTGCTCGACATGTACACCATCCGGCACTACAAGAAGGACTTTTCCAACCTCACGGTGGCCATTGTTGGCGATGTGCTGCACTCCCGCGTGGCGCGTTCCGACATTCACGCGCTGACCACACTGGGCTGCGCCGAGGTGCGGGTGGTCGGCCCCAAGACGCTGGTTCCAGCCGACATGGCGCCCATGGGTGTGCGCGTTTGCCACACGCTGGAAGAGGGCATTCGCGGTTGCGACGTCATCATCATGCTGCGCCTGCAGAACGAACGCATGAGCGGCGCCTTGCTGCCATCGACACAAGAGTTCTTCAAGAGTTTTGGCCTGACGCCGGAGAAACTTGCACTTGCCAAGCCGGACGCGATTGTGATGCACCCGGGACCCATCAACCGCGGTGTCGAGATCGACTCAGCGGTTGTAGATGGGGGTCAGAGCGTGATCATGCAACAAGTGACGTTTGGAATCGCGGTGCGCATGGCGGCGATGAGCATCGTTGCGGGGAATGAGGCCTGATATGAAAACACAGAGAAATATTCTGATCAAGGGTGGGCGCGTGCTCGATCCGGCCAGTGGCCTGGATGCCATTGCCGATGTAGCACTGTCCAATGGCGTATTGCTGGCCATCAAAGACGTGGCGACTGACTTTGTGCCGGCGCAGACCATTGACGCCACCGGTTGCATCGTGGCGCCCGGCCTGGTGGATCTGGCGGTGCGCTTGCGTGAGCCCGGTCATGAACACGAGCGGATGCTTGAGTCTGAAATGGCCGCGGCGGTCGCCGGTGGCGTGACCAGTCTGGTCTGCCCCCCTGACACCGACCCGGTGCTCGATGAGCCGGGGCTGGTTGAGATGTTGCGTTACCGCGCCCAAAGGTTGCGGCAGGCGCGTGTCTATCCGCTCGGCGCCCTGACCCGTAATCTGGAAGGCGAAACCCTGACCGAGATGTTGCAACTCACCGAGGCGGGTTGCGTTGCTTTCAGCCAGGCTGAGGTGCCGCTGGCCAATACGCAGGTCTTGCAGCGTGCCTTTCAGTACGCCAGCACGTTTGGTTATTCGATATGGCTCAGACCCCAGGACTTTTATCTGGGTCAAGGGGTGGCGGCCAGCGGCGCACTGGCTACCCGCATGGGCCTGAGCGGTGTGCCGGTGGCTGCAGAGACGATTGCCCTGCACACGATTTTTGAGCTGATGCGTGCGACCGGTGGCGTTCGGGTCCACATCTGCCGGCTCAGCAGCGCCGCTGGTGTTGCACTGGTCCGTCAGGCCAGGATCGATGGTTTGCACGTCAGCTGCGACGTCAGCATCAACTCGCTTCATCTGACCGATACCGACATGGGCTACTTTGACAGTCGCTCTCGGCTCAGCCCGCCGCTGCGCCAGCAACGCGACCGGGACGCCCTGCGCGCCGGTCTGGCTGATGGCACCATCGACGCTTTGGTGTCTGACCATACGCCAGTGGATGCCGACGCGAAGGACTTGCCGTTTGCTGAAAGCGAGCCGGGCGCGACCGGGGTCGAGCTTCTGTTGAGCCTGGCGCTGAAGTGGAGCGCGGATAGCGGGGTCGACTTGCTGCGAGCGCTCGACGTCGTCAGCAGCGCGCCAGCCGCAGTGCTGGGTGCATCACTTGGCAAACGGCAGGACCGCGTCGGGCGCCTTACGCCAGGTGGTGTGGCGGATGTGTGTGTTTTCGACCCCCGGGCCAGCTGGACGGTAGACAGCGTTGCGCTACGCAGTCAGGGCAAACACACACCGTTTTCAGGCTACGAATTGCCAGGTCGCGTGCGCTGCACGATTGTTGATGGACACATCGCCTACCTGGCGCCCCCGACGGGAATCGAACCCATATCTAGCGCTTAGGAGGCGCTCGTTCTATCCATTGAACTACGGCGGCAATGGCGGCATTGTACGGGGCGACATCGGCATGATCAGTCATAGCGCAAGGTGAAAATCAGGTCGACGGCGCTTTGTTCGCCGGTCTGGGCGCGCAGGGTGAAACGTCGCGACAGGTCGTAGAAGATGAAGAAGCTGCCCAACGTGCCGGCCAGGCTGCGCTCGTAGGCGACATAGAAGTTGCGCGAGACGCGTTTGCCCAGCGTGACCGCTGCACCGGTCGTAGTGGTACCGTCGCTGCCGGTGGTCTCACCGCGTACTGACAACTCGTCCAGCCCTAGAGATTCGGTCAGACTGCCTGACCGGCTCTTGCCCCTGCCGCCCAGAAGGGCCAGCGCCGCCTGTTGCAGCATCGCGGACTCGGCACCGCCATTGGCGGCTGAGCGGCCCAGCACCAGCCAGGCCAGCTTGTCGGCGTCTGGCAGGTCCGGTTCGGAGTAGAGCCGCACCACGGGCGACAAGGCGGTTCCGCTGATCTGCACGCCCACGCGTTGTTGCAGATTGGGGCGCAGCGCCAGGATGTCGAGCGCCGGGTTCTCAACGGGTCCGGCGAAACGCAGCTGGCCCTCTTCAATATCCAACTGCTGGCCGTACGCTTTGTAAGTGCCGCCCACGGTATGCAGTTCGCCGCTGAGCTGCGGCACCAACCCATGGCCCGGCGTGTTGCGCAGTTCCAGCTTACCGGCCAGATGGGTTGCAAGACCATGCCCCAGCACTTCGAAGTTTTGTCCCAGATCGAGGCTGACGGCGACGTCGGGTGTCACACGTCGCTGCGGCGCCGGGTTGGCGGGCTGGTGGCCTGCGTCGCTGTAGCCGGCAATTCGCACCCGCACGTCGGCGCCCAACTGCGGCGCCGTGTCCTCCGGCAGGATGAACAACGCCTCATCGGCCTTAAGGGCGCCGCGCAGCGTCAGGCGCGTGTCGTCCAGCCGCGCCGTCAGCTTGCCTGATAGCACCAGGCGTTGGTCGGCGCGGGCCGTCACGCGCAAGGTCTTGGCTTCAAAATCCAGCGCCATGCGCAGGCGCGTCAGCGGGCTGGCCATGCTTGGCGTGGCGGCTAGCCACAGTACCGAGCCCGTCACCGAGAGCCGGCCACCGCTGTTGCCGCCGGCGCCTTGCAGCGTGAAAGAGTCGATGTTGAGCCGCTGGCCGGTCAGGCTGGCGCGCAGCGTGCCCTGGCTGAAGTCGATGCCGTCCGCCAGCGAGCGCACGGCCAGCTCTTGTGCCCCCAGCGTGCCTTGCCATTGCGGCGCACTGCGGGTGCCCGACAGGGTGGCATCGGCGACCAGCGTGCCGCGCAGGCGCCAGCCGGGCGGTGCCAGCAAGGACCAGGCGCCGCTGCTGGGCAGTTGCGCGCGCAGTGTGCCGCTCAGAGGGGCATCGCCGGGCCAGGTCCAGATGCCGTCCTGGCGCCGTAGCACGGTGCTGAAATCAGCCTGCACCTGGCCGGCACGTTCGCTGTCCCAGCGCAGGCTGGCGGCCAGTTGCTCGGCGTCGGCGCTGAGTTGCAGGCGCGCCGTGCGCACCCCGGCTTGCAGGGTAGTCGCCTGGCCGCCCGTGTCAGCCGCATCGGTCTGCAATTGCAGGTCGCCGCTGCTGCGCTCCAGCGTGGCGCGCAGGCGCAGCCGATCACCGCCGCCAAGGTCCCATTGGCCGTCAAACAGAAGGTCGCCGCGCAAACCCAGGTTGGCCATCCGGGTCTGACCCAGCAGGTCCAGCCAGGCCAGCGGCAGCCCCTCCAGGCGACCCTGGGTCTGCCAGCCGGTTTGCGCTGGATTGCCGGCACCGCGCGACCATTGCGCCGCTTGCCAGTTGACGGCCGCCGCACCCGGAACCGGTCCGCTCAGAGTGGCGCTGCCGGCAGCGATGTGCAGCGACTGCGCGCCCTCGCTCTGCTTCCAGTCCAGGGCCACGCTCTGGCGCAACTGCAAGTTCCAGAGGCCGGGGCGCAAGTTGTCTTGCGCGCTGAGCCGCGCGGTTTCCACCCGGGCCTGCCACAGGCCGTCGCCCAGCCGCCCCATCTTGGCCTGCATCTGTAGCGCGAAGTGCTGGCTGGCCTGTTCGGCTTGCCCGCGCGTGCTCAGGCTCAGGGCGCCCAGCGTGCCGGAGATGTCGGCTTGCCAATCGCGCAAACGCCAACTCTGCTCGGCTGTCTGGGCGGTGGCGTGCAACTCAAGGTTCGGTACCCGCAAGCTGGCCTGAAGGCGCAGTTCCTGCCCCTGATTTCGCCAACCGCCTTGCCAGTTTCCGTTCATTTCCGCGGCGCCCCGGAGGCTGGTTTGGTTCAGCGCTGCCGGTGCCCCGGGCAAACGGACCAGCCAGTGGGGTGCCAGTGCCGCATCGGTCACGTGCAAGCTCATCTGGCCCTGGCCACTGCGGCTGGCGAGGTCGCCTTTCAGCGTCGCGCTGGCACCGGGCAGAGTCAGCGCCAGCTGGCCTTGCGCAGCTTGGCTGCGGGTGTTGAAGCTCAACTGGCCTTGCAGTTGCATGTCGTCGCTTTGCAGCGCCAGCTGGTCCAGCTTCAGCAACGGCGCCTGCCAGGTCCCCTGCGCCTGCAGGGCTTGCAGGCGCAGGCCGGCCAGGGCGCCGCCAGCGGGCAAAGCGGTCTTGCCTTTGGCGTTTTGCAGGCTCGCCTCGAAGGCGATGCCGGACGGCGTCTGCCGCGCCGTCACCTGGCCGTCCAGTGCCGTGGCCGCCAGTCGAGAGTCGAGCGCGGCCGGGTTGATGCCATACAGGGTGGCGCCGCCATGCCAGTTGGCGGCGTTGCCAACTTTGCCGTGCCCGTTAACGCGCCCGCCGGCGCCGCTGGCCTGTAGCGACGCTATCGTCCACTGCCCGCTTGTGAACAGCAGCCTGGCGCTCAGCTTGTCGATTGGCAGACGCTGCTCGTTCCATGGGCCGCCCAGTGCATTGCTGAGCTGGATGGTGGCCTGCCAGCTCTGGCCGGCCGGCGTGACCGTGGCGTCACCGTTCAGGCGCGTTTGCGGTGCCTGCGGCCACAGCGCCGCCAGGTCCAGCGTCTGCCAGTGCGCCGTGGCGTTGACGACCGGTTGCGGCTGCCAGGGCTGAAGCCGTGCTGTGAAGCTGGCTTGCATCGCCTTCTTGATCGTTGGCTCGGTCTGTTTCGTGCCGCCGGACGTGCTGGGCAGTTCAGGCTTTAGCTGGGCCCGCAACTCCAGCAGGGCGTCAGAGCCCCCCAGTTGGCCTTGTAGCGTGGCGTCGGCCAGCAGCGTGACACTGCGGCCCCCAGAGGGCAGTTTGGTTGGCAGCGTCCCCTGCATTTGCAGCGCCAATGCCATGGGGGGAAGCGCCTGCAAGCGGCCCATGCCGCGGTAGTTGCCGGAGGCAAGTTGCAGGCTGGTCAGGTCGAACTTGTGTTGTTGGTCGTCAAAGGAGTAGTGCCCCGCGAGGCCACTGATTTCCAGCTCGGTAGGGCCTACCCACTCCAGCGTGGTGACGCTGAATGGCGCGGCTAGACGCAGCGGCAGACGCAAATCGGTGGGTGCTGTTGCAGTGGCGCTGGGGCGCTGGTCTTCGATGCGCAAGTGCCCGATGGAAAGCTGGCCAAGGCGCAGTTCGCCCTCCAGCAGCGTTCGCAGCGACCAGGTGGCTATGACGTCGCTTGCCTCCACGCTGAGCGCGCCCTGTCGCCAGCGCAACCAGCCGAGGCGGCCGCCCCGGCGCAGCGAGCCTTCCACATCTTTCATTTCCAGTGTCTGGCCGCCGGGAAGTCGCTTCGCCAGTTGTTCCAGTGAAGTCGCCAGCGACGTGCTGGCACCGCTCCAGAGCCACAGCGCGCCGGCCAGGGCCAGTAGCAGCAACAGCGCGCCAGCCAGTGTTCCTAGGGTGACGCGCAGTGCTTTCATCAGAAGGTGAAGCCCACGTTCAGATGTAGTCGCAAGCGCTCCACGGAGACGCCATAGGCCAGGTCGATTTGCAGCGGACCAACCGGACTTCTCCAGCGCGCACCGACGCCGATACCGACCTTGGCGCGCAATTCAGCGGGTTTGTTGGCGACGGCACCGGCGTCCATGAATACGGTGCTCTCCCAGTCCGTCACGCGGCCATTGGCAACGATGGGGCGCTGCCATTCCACGCTGGCCACGGTGAGGTAGCGGCCGGCGCTGATGGTTCCATCGGGCAGCGTGATGCCCAGGTCGTGGTAGCCGTAGCCGCGCACGCTGTTGTCGCCACCGGTGAGGAACAGCTGCGTGCTGGGCAAGGCGATGTCGCTCTTGGCCAGCACCGCCCCGGCCTGCGCGCGCAGCGCCAGGCGTCCGCTGCGCAAGGGGCTGGCTGCGGCGTCGCCGTTGCCGCCAAGTGGCAGATAGCTCAGCCAGTGCCCCAGTACGCGGCCGTAAGGGTCTTGCTGGCTGCCCAGTGTGCTGCCGCCGCCAACTTCCACGCCGAGTCCCCAGCCGCTGCCGGGGAAGGGCAGGCTGTCGAAGTTGCGCACGGTGAAAGCATAGTTGGCACTGAGCGCTTGCGCTACCACCGGCACGCTGCCATCGCTGGCGGCGGTCTCGGCCCGGTCGTATTGCAGGTAGTAATTGCGGTCGATGCGCTGGCCGCCCTGGCCGCGTCCAGCGCGCAGGCGCAGGCTGCTGATGTCGGTGCTGCCAATGTTCTGGTTTTGCAGCAGGGCTGAAGTGACCCAACGCCAGTTGTCGGCATCGGGTGGCGCCGTCAGCTCGCTGCCAAGGGAACGCGTCTCGCGGTCCAGAGACAGCTTGCTGACCGCGCGCCAGCCGAAGCCTGGCACCCGGTGGTGTGTATGTTCGGCCGACAGGCGGGCGCCGCTGTCGGTACTGGCACCGACACCCAGCACCAGTTTTTGCATCAGCGCTTCACGGAGTTGCACGCGCACGGTGGCCGCCAGTGGGTCGCCGGTAGTGTCCAGCGAGACGATCACGGAGTCGAAAAATCCACTGTCGGTCAGGCGCTGCTGGGCCTGCACCAGTTGGGTCTGGTCGTAGTCGGCGCCAGGTGTCAGGCGCGCCAGTCGGGTGACGAGTTCGGTGGCGTAACGCTGGGCGCCGCTGATGACCAGAGGGCCGAGCCTGTAGGCTGGGCCGCTGTCCAGCGTGACCGACAGGCGCGCGCTGTGCGTGCCGGGGTCGATGTCGGCCAGGCTGCTGCCGATTTGCCCGGCGGGATAGCGTTGCCCGGTGAGCTGGAGCATCGCCTGCTGCTTGGCCGCGTCCCAGCCGGCTTGGGTAAAGCGCATGCCGGCGCGCAGCAGCCAGTTGGCTTCGATTTGCTGGCGCTGGCTGCGGGCCGCAGGATCGTTGGCGATGGCGCCGTTGAATTCGATTTTTACCCCGGTCACCAGTGTCGGCGGGCCGGGTGTCACGCTCAGTTTGACCCAGCGTGCCACTGTGGCGCCGTCCGTTGTCCGCTGTTCGATGTTGATGTCGGGCGAGAAATAGCCCAGCGTGGCCAGCAGGTCCCGGGTGTTTTGTCGGGCGGTGGTGAGCAGGCGTGCCAGCTCGGGGTCACTCAAATCTGTCAACTCGCGGTAACGCAGCAACTCCAGCTGGTGTTCCAGCAGGGTCCGGATTTCATCTGGCGCGGCGATCTCGAGTTCGAAGGCGCTGGCTTTTGCAACGGCGCCTGGGTTGGCGGGTTGGCCTTGCGCTTGCAGCAGGGCCGGTGCGCCGGCAAGCAGCGCCAGCGCCAGCAGCCATTTCATTTTGTCAGCAGTCGCATGGCTTCTTCGAGCCCCTTGATGGTCAGAGGATACATGCGCTGGCTCACGATCTGCTGGATCACGCTGATGCTCTGGCGGTATTGCCAGACACCCTGCGGTTCCGGGTTGATCCAGGCGAACTTGGGGAATGCTTTGGTCAGGCGCTGCAGCCACTCAACACCAGGCTCTTCGTTGTTGTATTCAACGCTGCCACCGGGCTGCAGGATTTCGTACGGACTCATGGTCGCGTCACCGACAAAGATCAGCTTGTAGTCCTTGTTGTACTTGCGGATGATGTCCCAGGTTGGAAACTTCTCAGCGAAGCGGCGCCGGTTGTTCTTCCACATGAAGTCGTAGACGCAATTGTGGAAATAGTAGAACTCCAGATGCTTGAACTCGGTCTTGGTTGCAGAAAAAAGTTCCTCGACGCGAGCGATGTGCTCGTCCATGGTGCCGCCTACATCCATCAG
>CAIYGK010000653.1 GCA_903925725.1 uncultured beta proteobacterium
ACAATGTGGCTGTTTCCTGCAAAATGTTACAGGTCTGTGAAGTCCTCCTCCATCATGTCCAATCGAACGGTCTTCTTTGTTTCTGACGGTACCGGTATCACCGCCGAGACCTTCGGTACCGCAATCCTTGCGCAGTTTGAAACCCGATTTCGCTACCTGCGGCTACCCTTTGTTGACTCGATCGAGATGGCGCTGCGGGCGGTCAATGAAATCAACCATGCTGGCCTTATCGACGGTAACCGACCCATTGTCTTTACCACCCTGGTCAACGCCGAAGTGCTCAAAGTCATCACCGATGGCTGTAAGGGCCTGTTGCTGGACATGTTTGGCACTTTCATCATGCCACTTGAAGCCGAACTGAGCCTCAAATCGAGTCACCACGTCGGCCGATTCAGTGATGCCAGCAAGAGCAAGGAATACCAGGCACGCATCGAAGCGATCAACTTTTCACTTGCCCATGACGACGGACAGTCGCACCGTGACCTGGCCGAGTCCGACGTCATCCTGGTTGGCGTCAGTCGCAGCGGTAAAACACCCACCTCGCTCTACCTGGCGATGCAGTACGGGCTCAAAGCGTCCAATTACCCGCTGATCCCGGAAGACTTTGAGCGCCGCCAATTGCCACCCGCATTGCTCCAACACCAGAGCAAGCTCTTTGGTCTGACGATCCAGCCCAAGCGCCTGAGCGAAATCCGCAACGAGCGTCGACCCAACTCCAAGTACGCTTCTCTCGAGAACTGCCTGATTGAAGTCAGCGAAGCCGAAGCGATGATGCGCCGCTCGGGCATCCGGTGGCTTTCAACCACTACCAAATCGATCGAAGAGATTGCCACCATCATCCTGCAGGAAATCAAGCCCGAGCGTCTGGGCTACTGAACTGCACCCTTCACAAGCCCAGGGCAGCAATACCGGCGCGCGCAACCTGCGCATCCTCGCTGGACTTGACGCCGCTCACTCCTACCGCGCCCATGCATTGGCCGTCCTTCATGACCGGAACGCCACCTTCGAG
Source organism: uncultured beta proteobacterium (assembly GCA_903925725.1). Taxonomy (GTDB): domain Bacteria; phylum Pseudomonadota; class Gammaproteobacteria; order Burkholderiales; family Burkholderiaceae_C; genus Rhodoferax. The sequence goes on from CAIYGK010000653.1 coordinate 1,010, forward strand.
CATGCCCTGCAATGCAGGCGCGCTCAGGAAGGACGTACGCCCACCGTTGATCACATCCTCATAGACCTTGCTATCGCGCCGACCCAGCGCCGCCGTATGCGCCTTGGCCGGGGCAATATGGGCCGATATAGCAGGCGCGCCGTCGAGTCGGCGCAAGCCAAGCAAGTGCCCTCCATCATCCACAATGGCAATAGTCACCGCCCAGTTGTTCTTCATCGCATCGTCCTGCGCGGCAGCGAGCATCGCACTGACATCGGAGAGTTCGAGAATGGATTTTTGCTTCATGGACAAGCCTTTTTTGCAAGAAAGGCGCAAGCATAGCTTGATTCCCCTAGAATGCGCACCATCTTCAGCTCGCAAAGCAAGATACTTTGCCGGACAGTTCGCGTGTGCCAGACGGCATGCCTTGTTCGCCAATGACTTTAGGAGTTTTGACCATGACTGACAACGTTCAATCGATCGACCGCAGCTACGGCCTGGGTTCCGTTACCGAGCAGCGCAACAAGGTGCTGCGCAATACTTACTGGCTTCTGGCTTTGAGCCTGATACCTACGGTTCTGGGCGCCTGGCTGGGTGTAGCCACAGGCATGACCCGCTCCCTGGGTGGCGGCTTGGGCATGATCGTCTTTCTGGGCGGCGCTTTCGGTTTCATGTACGCGATTGAAAAGACCAAGAATTCCGCCATGGGTGTTCCCGTTCTGCTTGGCTTTACCTTTTTCATGGGCCTGATGCTCTCGCGCATGATCGCCATGGTGCTGGGGTTCAAGAACGGCCCCGACCTGATCATGACCGCCTTTGGCGGCACGGCTGGTGTCTTCTTCGTCATGGCCAGCCTGTCAAGCGTTATCAAGCGCGACCTCTCAGGCATGGGCAAATGGCTGTTCGTTGGCGCCATCGCACTGATGATCGGCGGCATCATCAACATCTTTGTTGGCTCCAGCGCCGGCATGATGGCGATCTCGGTACTGGCAATCGGCATTTTCAGCGCCTACATGCTTTTTGACCTGAAGCAAATCGTTGATGGCGGCGAGACCAACTACATCAGTGCTACGCTGGCACTTTATCTGGACATCATCAATGTGTTCCAGAGTCTGCTGGCTCTGCTTGGCATCTTCGGCGGCGAACGCGACTGAAATTTGCGGCCATGCAAATGCACGAAGAAGGCCCTGCGGGGCCTTCTTTAATGCCTGATCATTTAATAACTTATCGCCACCACGTTCGCTGACTTGTCTGGACCGATCAAGTCGTTGACGAGTACTTGCTGATCGCCTCCCACAAGCCATTCAGGTAGACGGCCCCCAGCGCGCGGTCA
>CAIYGK010000654.1 GCA_903925725.1 uncultured beta proteobacterium
AAGGCCGTGCTGCAGCGCGATGTGGACCGCAGCGAACTCTATTTCGCACAGGAGGCTTTCCTTTGCGGCACCGGGCAGGAGATCATCCCCGTTATCAGCATCGACCGCCTGCCGGTCGGCGACGGCGCGGTTGGTCCGGTCACTCGCATGCTGCAAAAGTGCTATTTCGAGACCGTGCGCGAACTGGTGCCAGACCGCCACAACTGGCTGACGCCGGTGTGAGTTGCCATGTGGCGCGAAGTTGCCCTGCGTCGTTCGGGACAATGGCGCGAGCCCAGGCAAGGAACACCTCTTGATCAGTTTTTCTTAGGAAATGCAGAATGAAAACTGCGCTCCCGTGGGTTCCCGATCTCACTAAAATTGCCCATCAGCCATTAGATGGCAAGAGCCCAAGGCCTGCAGCCAGGGCAGAAAATAGCGCCTGAGACCATCCACGAAGAACGGGCCACAACCGGAGACACCATGAATCTGTTGAAAAGAACGCTGGCCACCGCGCTCGCGATCGCGTCCCTGCTGATCACACCTTCTCAAGCAACTGCTGCAGACGAGGCGGACAACTATCCGTCGCGCCCGATCACCATCGTGGTCGGCTTTGTGCCCGGTGGCGCCACCGACATCATGGCGCGCCTGGTGGCCAGCAAGCTCGCGCTGGCGCTTGGCAAACCGGTGATCGTTGAGAACAAGGCCGGAGCCGGCTCGAACATCGGCTCCGAGCAGGTGGTTCGCGCCAAGCCCGACGGCTATACCTTGCTGGTGGAAACCATCGCCAACGCCACCAATATGTCGGTCTACAAGAACCTCAAGTACGACACGGTGCGCGACCTGAGCCCAATCATCCAGTTCATGTCCTCACCCAGCGTCCTGGTGGTCAGTCCGTCCTTGCCGGCCAAGGACCTGCGCTCAGTGATCGCTCTGGCCAAGGCACAGCCCGACAAACTGACTTTTGCATCGTCCGGAACCGGCGGCTCACCGCATCTGGCGGGCGAATTGCTCAAACTGCGTGCTGGTATCGAGTTGCTGCACGTTCCCTACAAGGGCGCCACGCCGGCCATGATGGACGTGATCTCGGGCAATGTTTCGATGGGGTTCATGACCTCACTCGGTGCCCTCGGCCAGATGCAGAACGGTCAGTTGCGCCCGATTGCCGTGGCCTACTTCAAGCGTTTGCCGGAATTGCCCAACGTGCCGACAATGGCCGAGGCCGGCCTGACCGATTTTGAAGTCAGTTCATGGAACGGGCTGGCAGCGCCAGCCGGAACGCCCCAACCCATCATCAACCGGCTCAACCAGGAGATCAACAAGATCCTGGCACTGCCCGATGTGCAAAAGCGCCTGCAAACGCTGGGCGCCGAAGCTGTGGGCGGTACGCCCAAACAGTTCGCCGATTACGTGCAGGCCGAGATCAAGAAATGGCACGAGGTGGTTCAAAAGGCCAACATCACGGTTGAATGAAGTGAGCCCGACGACACGCTGCGCGCTGGTCACCACCGGCGGAACCATTGTTTCGCAGATCGACGCGGCCACCGGACTGGCCATGCCGGTCCTGTCGGGAGAGGCACTGCTGGCGCTGTTGCCAGGTATCAGTGACGCGGCCGCCATCGAGGTGCACGATTTTGTGCGGCTGGCCTCACCGCAGATCGAACCCCGCCACTGGGTCGGGCTGCAAGCCCTGGTGCAGACACTGGTCAAGCGCT
>CAIYGK010000655.1 GCA_903925725.1 uncultured beta proteobacterium
CAGACGTGCGCTGCGCCGCAGTGAGCTCTGAGGCGCCGTGTCCTTGATGCGCAGCAGCAGGCCAGGCATGGTTTTCTCCCGTGCGAGCTGGCGTGCCAGCAGCAGCGCCTGGTTGAAGCCGCGCGTTTGCAGCCGTGCGTCTGATAGCGGCATGGGTAGCACCAGGTCGGCGGAGTCCAGCGCCGGTTCTACCCAGGGTGTGCTGCGCAGCAACAGTGCAAATGCGCTGGCGCGCCCCGGATGCTCGCGAAATTTGTAGCCAACGATCAGGTCGGACCAGGGATACTCATACGAGACCGCCGCCAGGCACTGGTCCAGTGGCGGCGGATGCTTGATGCACTCGCCGCATTGTTCCACCGGGGCTGCCAGTGCCAGCGCACAACTTCGACAGCGCGGACGGGGTTGTGCAAAACGGTTGACGCAGCCTTCGCAAACAGCCTGGCTCGGCCATCCATGACAGACCAGGCACTGGCTTGGCAGTGCATCGAACAGCCTTTGGATCGTTCGTCGGAACATGGAGTCAATATACTCTGGCCACTTCTTGCCTTCCCGTACCATGTCCACCCAGTCTGTGCCCACGATCGATCCCGCTGCGGTGCAGCGCTGGCAGCGCATGCCGGCCAGCAGTTCACCATGGCTGCACGAGGAAGTGGCCCGGCGCATGCAGCAGCGGCTCGACTGGATCAAACTGCAGCCGCAGAATTGGGCCCATTGGGAGCCAGTGCGGGGCGGTCTGCAGGCGCATGCGGCGCTGACGAAGCGCTACCCCGACGCAAATTGTTATCTGACCGAGTTTCAGACTGATCGCGCCCGCTTTGCGGCCAGTGCAGTTGCCAAACCGTGGTGGCATCCCTCTGCTTGGCGTGCCCGGCGGGCGCGATTGGAGGTGCCGGCCGAAGGAACAGTACAAATGCTGTGGGCAAACATGTCGCTGCACATGACGGCCGATCCACAAGGCTTGATAGCTCAGTGGCATCGAGCGCTGGGGGTCGATGGCTTTCTGATGTTTTCCTGCCTTGGTCCTGACACCTTACTGGAGATCCGCAAGCTTTACCAGGCCTTGGGCTGGCCGCCACCAACTCACGAGTTTACTGACATGCACGACTGGGGGGACATGTTGCTGGCTGCCGGTTTTTCCCAGCCGGTGATGGATATGGAGCGCGTTACGCTGACTTATCAGACACCGCAGCGCCTGCTCGCAGAACTGCGTGGACTGGGTCGCAATCTGCATCCGCAGCGCTTTCCTGCATTGCGCGGGCGCCGTTGGCACGCGCAGCTACAGCAGGCTCTTGCGAGTGCACCTCTGCAACTGACTTTTGAGCTGGTTTACGGTCATGCCTTCAAGTCGCCGCCGCGCCACACTGTTCGGGCTGAAACAGTGCTTTCTCTGGAGCAAATGCGCGAAACCTTGAACCAACGCAAAAACTATCTGGGTAAACCTTGAGAAAGGGACTTGACAACGCGGCAGATCCTGAATCTCATCCTGAACTACAATCGCGCGTCGTTTCGAATGGAGCCAGCTTGCGGGAATGGTGCTTGAATGCGCTGTCCAGTGAAATTTGGCTGATCTGAGGCAATTAAAAAGAGAGCACGATGAAGCGCATTTTCGATAGATTGACTGGCACGCTGCTGGCGGCAAGTGCATGGATGGGCAGTGCAGCATTCAGCGTGGCGCATGCAGTCAACGACCTGCCGGGTGGACCGGCCGTGAACCAGCTGAACTTGCAGACGCCGGTCACCAGGATCGCCGAAGACCAGGCCTGGCTTCACTGGCTGATGCTGATCCTTTGCACGGTGATCTTTATTGCTGTGTTCAGCGTGATGTTCTATTCGATCTGGAAGCACCGCAAGTCAGTGGGACACAAGGCGGCCAATTTTCATGAGTCGGTGACGGTCGAAATTATCTGGACCGCCGTGCCGTTCATCATTGTGATCTTGATGGCATTGCCGGCCACCAAAGTGGTGATTGCGATGAAGGACACCACCAATGCCGACCTCACGATCAAGGTGACGGGAATGCAGTGGAAATGGGGCTACGATTACCTCAAGGGCGAAGGCGAAGGCATTGGCTTTCTGTCGGCGCTGGACCTCACGCAGCGCCAGATGTCGAACGATGGCGGACCGAAGGCGGGCGAGGTCGTTGACGATTACCTGCTGAAGGTTGA
>CAIYGK010000656.1 GCA_903925725.1 uncultured beta proteobacterium
CCAGTCCGTCGTACAGATCGTGCCAATGCGGATTGCCGGTCTCGATTAATGCCAGCTTCTTCGCACGCGAACCCGCCTTGAGTTGTTTTTCGCGGCTGATGGCCTCGTACATTGTTGCGTGCAATTCAAAATAGACGAGAGTGTGAACGCGATACTGCTGAGTGAAACCTCGAACCAGATCGTTCTTGTGCTGCCAGACACGCGCCACCAAGTCTGAGGTCACGCCGACGTAAAGCGTGCCACGCGCTTGGCTGGCCAGAATATAGACCGCAGGCTGCATGAGGGCATTATCAGCGGACGTCACTTCGAGCTGCTCGTTCGTCCCTGCTAGCGAAGCGCGGCAGGCCATGAAGCCAATGGATTGCCGCGTCGCTACGCTCCTCGCAATGACGATAGACGTAGTTCACTCAGGCGTTGAACTGCAGGGCGGCCAGGCCGGCATAAACACCGCCGCGCGCCACCAGTTCGGCGTGCGTGCCTTGTTCCACCAACTGGCCACGGTCCAGTACCACGATCAGGTCGGCTCTTTGCACGGTTGCCAGCCGGTGCGCAATGACCAGCGTGGTGCGGCCCTGCATCGCGCTTTCCAGCGCAGCCTGCACCATGCGCTCGCTCTCGGCATCAAGCGCGCTGGTGGCCTCGTCAAGCAGCAGCAGCGGCGGGTTCTTCAGCATGGCGCGGGCAATCGCAATGCGCTGACGCTGGCCGCCGGAGAGCCGCACACCGCGCTCGCCCAGAAAAGTGTTGTAACCCTCAGGCAAGGCGGTGATGAACTCATGCGCAAAGGCGGCCTGTGCCGCGGCCCTCACCTCGGCGTCGCTCGCCTGTGGTCTGCCGTAGCGGATGTTTTCCAGGGCACTGCTGGAAAAAATGACGGCATCCTGCGGCACGATGCCGATGCGCTGGCGCAGATCATGCAAGGACATCCTTCGAGTCTCGACGCCATCAAGCACGATGCGACCGGACGCCGGATCGTAGAAGCGCAGCAGCAACTGGAACACCGTGCTCTTGCCGGCACCGCTGGGTCCGACCAGCGCCACCGTCTGCCCCGATCTGACGCGCAGCGAAAAGTGACTCAGCGCCGCCTGCTTCGGCCGGGAGGGGTAATGAAAGTTCAGGTCTTCCAGTTCAATTTTGCTGCCTGCAAGCTGAACCGGAGCGGCGACCGGATCGGTCGGCGATGTGATCGGTGAGCGACTTGCCAGCAATTCCATCAAGCGCTCGGTGGCGCCGGCAGCGCGCAGCAAGTCGCCATAGACCTCGCCCAGAATTGCAAATGCGCTGGCCAGGATGATTACGTACATCACCGTCTGCCCCAGGTCACCGGCGCTGATCCGTCCGGCCGCGACTGCCTGCGTCCCCTGGTACAGACCCCAGAGCAGCGCGGCCGAAGTCGCGATGATGATGAAGGCCACCAGCACCGAACGCGCCTTGGTGCGCCGCACCGCAGTCCTGAAGGCGCTCTCGGTGGACGCCGTGAAGCGCTGCGACTCGCGGCCCTCAGCGGTATAGCTCTGCACCACCGGAATGGCGTTCAGCACTTCTGCTGCAATCGCGCTGGAGTCGGCGATGCGGTCCTGGCTGGCGCGTGAGAGCTTGCGCACGCGTCGGCCAAACCAGAGCGACGGAATCACCACCAGCACCAGCACGCCCAGCACCTGAAACATGACATAGGGGTTGGTCCAGATCAGCATGGCCAGCGCGCCTATCCCCATCACCGTGTTGCGCAGCCCCATGGACAGCGATGAGCCGACGACCGTCTGCACCAGCGTGGTGTCGGCGGACAGGCGTGACAGCACTTCACCCGTCTGGGTTGTTTCAAAAAATTCGGGGCTTTGCTCAAGCACATGGGCATAGACGGCGTTGCGCAAGTCGGCCGTGACGCGCTCGCCGAGCCAACTCACCATGTAAAAGCGTGCCGCTGAAAACAGGCCCAGCGCGACGGCGACCGCAAAGAGGGCGACAAAGTGCTCTCGCAGCGCCATCACCTGCGCGCCCTTGTTGCTTTGCACCAGGCCGCCGTCGATGAGGCTGCGCAGTGCCACTGGAAAGGCCAGCGTTGCCACTGCGGCCAGCACAAGAAAGGTCAGGGCCAGGCCGATGCGGCCGCGGTAGGGCAGCAGAAAAGGCATCAAGCCTGAGAGGGATCGTGGTGAGGCCGTGGCAGGAGTGGAGGCGGGGGCAGCGGTGGTCATGGGTCGAAGTGTAGCCATAATTAAAAAAACTGTTGCCATACCAAACAAAGCCTTGACAATAATTGCCTAAGCAAATACTATCGCAGGCCCTATGCCCAAAACTGTCAATTCACCGCGATTGCCACCGACCGACCCCGCGCCGCCCAGCGCTGCCGCGTTCTACCGAGCTGAGGGCTACCGCCCGGAAGACAGTGTTGGCTTGCTGATGCGGCGCGTGCTCTCCGGCCTGGCGCACGAGATTGAACGCCAACTTGAAGCCAGCGATCTCACCAATGCCCAATGGCTGCCTCTACTCAGGCTTCATATGTGCCAAGGTTCGACCGTGGCCGAACTGGCACGCGGTTGCGAACTCGACGCCGGCGCCATGACGCGTCTGCTTGATCGGCTGGAAGCCAAGGGCCTGTGCCGGCGTGTGCGTTCCCTGGAGGACAGGCGCGTTGTCAATATCGAGCTGACCGGGGAGGGGCGTGCCGCCGCGGTCGGCATTCCGGTGGTGCTCAGCGGCGTCCAGAATGCCTGCCTGGCCGGCTTCTCGTCCGAAGAATTTGAAACTTTGAAAAGCCTTTTGCGCCGCATGCTAGCCAATGCGCCGGTCAAATCGCCAACCCCGATCTCGTTGATTCCAGGAGGCCCGCATGAGGCTTGATCCGTCGTTGACCGCCCGACGCGGTTTTTTCTTCCGCACAGCACTGCCTTTGGGTGCCGCACTGGCTTTGTCCGCCTGTGCCGGTATACCGGACAGCAAGCCGCATGCCGTGCTGCTGGAGGCCCCCTCGCTCGGTCTGAGCACGCAAGCCGGCACGATGGCGACACTGCAGGATCAATGGTGGCGCCAGTTTGGCGATGCACAGCTTGATCGCCTTATCGACAGAGCTTTGGCCAGCAACCCCAGCCTCAAAGTAGCGCAGGCGCGGCTGGCTCGCGCGCAAGCCGGCGCCGATATCACTGACGCCGCGAGCGCACCACAGCTGGGTGTCGGTGTCGACGCCACGCGCCAACAGTTCACTGCCACCGGCCTGTATCCGCCGCCGTTGGCCGGCGGAATTTACGAGACGGGCACGGCGCAGTTCAGCGGCAGTTGGGAACTTGATTTCTTCGGCAAGAACCGCGCCGCACTGGAACTCGCGCTCGGTGTGACGCGCGCGGCCAGGGCCGACGCCGAAGCCGCCCGCACATTGCTGGCCAGCAACGTCGCACGCGCGTACTTCCAGCTGATTCGCCTGAACGATCACATACAAGTGGCGCAGCGTGTGCTGACGCAACGCACACACATGCTTGACCTGGTGCGCCAACGCGTAGATGCCGGCCTGGACACCAGTCTGGAATTGCGTCAAAGCGAAGGGAGCTTGCCCGATGCACGCCTGCAGATCGAAATTCTTCAGGAACAACTGACCCTGGGCCGTAACGCGCTGGCTGCGCTGATCGGACAGACCAGCAGCAGCCTCGTGATCGATATTCCTGCGAGTGCCGCCATCAAACCGATGGCAGCGGCGACGAATGTGCCGTCGGACCTGCTGGGTCGCCGTGCCGATATTGCAGCGGCGCGCTGGCGTGTCGAGGCCGCAACGCAGGACGTCGACGTGGCACGAGCCCAGTTTTATCCCAACATTAACCTGGTTGCCTTCGCCGGCTATTCCAGTATCGGACTGGACCGGTTATTCGATGCCGGCAGCCAGCAATGGGGTGTCGGTCCAGCGCTGCGTCTGCCCTTGTTCGATGGTGGACGACTGCGCGCCAACCTGCGCGGCAAGGTTGCGGAACTCGATGGTGCTATCGAAAGTTACAACGCTGCTGTGCTCGATGCCGTGCGCGAGGTAGCGGACCAGCTCGCCTCCGGTCAGGCGCTTGGTCGCCAGCAACAGTCACAGCGCCAGGCGCAGGCGTCGGCCGAGAGCGCATACGGCATTGCCGTGCAGCGCTACGACGCGGGCCTGGGCAACCTGCTGCAGGTGCTTGGCGCAGAGACCGCCGTATTGAACCAGCGCCGCCAGGGCGTTGATCTGGCGGCGCGTGCGCTGGACAACCAGGTTGCCCTGATGCGTGCCCTTGGCGGCGGCTACCAGGCTGAATTGCCTGCAGTGACCGTTCAAAAGTAAGCCATCCCAATTTTTCATCTACAAGATCATGACCGCAACTGAAACCACCCCCTCGGCATCAAGCGCAGCTGGCAACCCGGCCCGCAAGAAAATTCTCCTGACCCTGACTGGCGTGGTTGTCGTCGCTGGTCTTGCCTGGACTGCCTACGAATGGCTGGTGGCCAGCCACTATGAATCGACCGACAATGCCTACGTGCAGGGAAATGTGATCCAGATCACGCCGCAGATTGGCGGCACTGTGCAGGCGATCCTGGCCGACGATACCGACTACGTCAAAGCCGGCGATCCTCTGGTCAAACTTGATCCGGCGGACGCCCAGGTGGCACTCGATCAGGCGCGGGCCAACCTCGCGCAGACGGTGCGCCAAGTGCGCACCACCTACGCCAACAACGCCGGACTGAGCGCGCAGATCACACTGCGCGAATCCGACGTGGCAAAGGCCCAGGTTGAAATTGCGCGCGCCACCGACGATCTGAATCGCCGTCAGTCGCTGCTGAAGAACGGAGCGGTCTCCAGGGAAGACCTGAACCATGCACAGACCCAGCTTGACAATGGCAAGAGCGCACTGGCCGCGGCTCAGGCGGCGCTGGCAGTGTCTCGCGAGCAGTTGCACAGCAACCAGGCTCTGACGGATGGCATCAGCATTGAGCGCCATCCCAGCGTGCTGGCGGCGGCAGCCAAGCTACGTGAAGCCTGGCTTGCCAGCCAGCGCATGTCGCTGCCGGCACCGGTTGACGGCTATGTCGCGCGACGCAGTGTTCAGTTGGGGCAGCGCGTGGCAGCGGGCACCCCGCTGATGGCTATCGTGCCGGGGAACCAGATGTGGGTCGATGCGAATTTCAAGGAAGTTCAGCTGCGCAATATCCGCATTGGTCAGAGCGTCAAACTGACCGCTGACCTGTACGGCAAGAAGCTCGAATACAAAGGCGCCGTCGCCGGTCTGGGCATGGGTACAGGCGCTGCCTTCGCGCTGCTACCGGCGCAGAACGCCACCGGCAACTGGATCAAAGTGGTACAGCGCGTGCCGGTGCGCGTGACGCTGGATGCCGCCGAGCTTGCGAAGAACCCCTTGCGCGTTGGCTTGTCGATGGAGGCTACGGTCGACATCAGCCAGACAGGTGGCAAGGCGCTGGCCGATGCGCCGCGTGCGGCGGCCCTGGTGCAGACAACGGTTTATGAATCGTTGAGTAAAGGCGCCGACGACGAGGTCAACAGAATAGTTGCTGCCAACCTGGCAAGCAAGTAAGTCGGGCGCGCATGGCCAACGAATCTCAATTCGCGCACTACCCACCGCTGCAGGGTTCGGCGCGCCTGTGGGGCACCATCGCTTTGTCGCTGGCGACCTTCATGAACGTACTGGACTCTTCGATCGCCAACGTGTCACTGCCGGCGATTGCCGGGGACCTGGGCGTCAGCACGAATCAGGGCACCTGGGTCATCACCAGTTTTGGCGTTGCCAATGCGATCGCCTTGCCGCTGACCGGCTGGCTGTCACAACGCTTCGGCCAAGTGCGATTGTTTGTCACCAGTGTGCTGCTCTTCGTGCTGACCTCGTGGCTCTGCGGTCTGGCGCCGAACATGACGATGTTGATCGTGTTTCGCGCATTGCAGGGCTTTGTCGCCGGGCCCATGATTCCGCTTTCGCAAGGCTTATTGCTGGGCAGCTACCCGCCCGCGCTGGCCGGGCTGGCAATGGGCTTGTGGGCGATCACGACGCTGGTGGCGCCGGTACTCGGACCGCTGCTGGGCGGCTGGATCACCGATAACATCTACTGGTCCTGGATCTTTTACATCAACATTCCGATCGGCCTGATATCTGCGTTCATGGTCTGGACGATCTACCACAAGCGCGAAAGCATGACGCACAAGCTGCCCATCGATTCTGTCGGCTTGGGTCTGCTGGTGTTGTGGGTCGGCTCCTTGCAAATCATGCTGGACAAAGGCAAGGAACTGGACTGGTTTCACTCGCCGGAGGTAATCGCTCTCGGGCTGGTGGCGCTGGTCGGGTTTGCTTTCTTTCTGGCCTGGGAACTGACCGAAGAACACCCCGTCGTGGACTTGCGCCTGTTCAGGCAGCGCAACTTCTGGTCCGGTACCGTGGCCATTTCAATGGGCTACGGCCTGTTTTTCGGCAACGTCGTGTTGCTGCCTTTGTGGCTGCAGCAGTTCATGGGATACCCGTCGATCGATGCCGGCATGCTGCTGGCGCCGGTCGGCCTGTTTGCCATCATTCTGTCGCCCATTGTTGGAAAGAATGTCAACAAGATCGACCCGCGCTATCTGGTCACTTTCTCATTTCTTGTATTTGCACTGGTGCTGGTGATGCGTTCGCACTTCAGCACCCAGGCCGACTTCAACACGATACTGATTCCCACCCTGATCCAGGGCATCGCAATGTCCTGTTTTTTCATTCCCCTGTCGGTGATTCTGCTGTCGGGGATTCGTCCTGACAAAATTCCCGCTGCTTCAGGCCTGTCGAGTTTTGTGCGCATCGTGGCCGGCTCGTTCGGCACGTCTATAGCCACCACGGTCTGGCAGGACCGGGCTGCCATGCACCACGCGCAACTGGCCGAATCGGTGAACCAGGGCAACTTTGCTGCCACGCAGGTGCTCTCCGGCATGGGCAGTGCCGGTTTTACGCAGGAACAGGCCTTGGCGCAGGTGAATCGTCTGGTGGACCAGCAGGCTTACATGTTGGGTGCCAATGATGTGTTTTACGCGTCCGCCCTGATGTTCCTGATGTTGATCCCGGTGGTCTGGTTGTCACGGCCCAAGCGCACCAATGCCGCAAGCAGCGATGTGGCCGGTGGTGCGCATTAGCCTGGATCAGGCCGCGGTCTAAAAGCGCAGAGCACCAGCGTAGCCGGTCATCTCGAGATAACCACGCCCTACGAGGTGGTCGGCGCTGTCAAACAGTTCGCTCAAACCTTCCCAGTAAACGGCGCCGGTTGAGGCGCGGCTGTCGAGTTCCTGGTTGTCGATGACGCCCCTGACGCGGTAGCGTCCCAGGGGCGTTTGCAGCGTCCACTCGACCGGATAATTTGCTTTAGTCGAGGGGCTGGTCCACTGGCGAACCGCAACAAATTGAATTTCGCCGCGAGTAAAGACTTGTGACTTGGCGCCTCTGGCGCCGGCACGGAACGAGCCACCATTCCATATTGCCTGGCCGCTCTTGTCACGCATTTGAAACGCCGTCAGTGCGCTGCCATCGAGCAAATTGATGCCGATCCAGTCCCAGCCGACTGCCAGCGGGTCCAGCAGCGATTGACTCCATTCGTGATCCAGCCAGGCGGCGCCCTGTACCCGCAGACTCTCCTTGCCCAGACTCAGTGTGCCGCTGACCTGAAGTTGCGGCAGGCTGTAGTAGTAGCTGTTCTGCCCGGGTTGCGGCCCTTTGCGTGACAGGCCACGGTCCCCTTGCAGCAGCAGGGCTTGGGTCTCGTTCAACACCAGATCAAAGCTGAAGTCGCTGGCCATTGCCTTCGCCTGGTAGCGCTTGTCATCTCGGCGCAGTGCCCAGTCGCGCAACGTGAGCTCGGTATCGCTCTGGCTGGCCTCCGCGATCCCGAAACCTTCGCGCGCGATGCGCTGGTCGTGCCACAGTTTCTTCGCCGTCACATCGGTGACGGCAGCGTGGGCAAAGATCAGTTGTTTGGCGGCAAAGGCCGATGTCATGTTCTGTGTGGATGGCACACGGGAGCGAAAAAACGTCAGCTGAAATCCAAGCTCGCGCGCACCTGCCAGCAAGCGCCCGGTGATGTACCACCATTCGATCACGTAGTCCGGATGGCTGCCCAGGTCGCGCGGAAAGTGAAGCTCAGCTTGTACGCCGGCCTGCGGTGACGGTGGAAACAGTGACAGCGCCAGACCCGTCGTCAGCAGCTGTCGACGTGATGCGCGGAAATCGGAAGCATGCATAGTGTCTGATCGTACAGGCTTGCATGCCTACGTCTTTGCTCCTTGCCGTGATGGGCTGTGTCCGGTGCCGACATCTGCCCATTTGGCAGTCTGAGGCACCCGGCATGGCCCGTCAGGGCAAGCCGCGCCACAGGTGTAAGCTGTCGGGAGTAAGAGGAACTATTGAAGTGATGAATCGCATTGCACTCCATTCAGGCTGGCAAGGGCTCCGCGCGCTGCTGTGCTGCCTTCTGTTAACGCTGATCGGCGCCTGTTCAGAGCAACCCGC
>CAIYGK010000657.1 GCA_903925725.1 uncultured beta proteobacterium
AGGGACAGCCCCTGTTCGAGGTCTACAGCCCCGAACTGGTGTCGGTGCAACGGGAGTACGCGATTGCGGCGCAGGGTGTGCAATCGCTGCAGGGGGCAGACAGTCCGGCCCAACTGGGACTGGCGCGGCTCGTCGAGTCGAGTCTGCAACGGCTCAAGAACTGGGACATCTCGGAAGAACAGATCAAAGCCTTGGTGGCTTCCGGCGAGACCAAGCGGAGCATGACCTACCGCTCGCCGGTCGCCGGCGTCGTGACCGAGAAGAAGGCGGTGCAGGGCATGCGCTTCATGCCCGGCGAAGTGTTGTACCAGGTGTCAGACCTGTCCTCCGTCTGGGTTGTGGCCGATGTGTTCGAGCAGGACATTGGCGTCATCAGGACAGGCGCCAAAGCCAGGATCAGAATCAATGCCTACCCCGACAAGGAGTTCACAGGGACCGTCAGCTACGTCTATCCGACGCTGAAACCCGAGACCCGGACCGTGCCGGTGCGTGTGGAACTGGCCAATCCGGGCCTGCTGCTCAAGCCCGCCATGTTTGCCCAGATCGAAGTGGCGGTGTCTGCCAAGGCCAAAGTGCTCACCGTGCCGCTGTCGGCGGTGATCGACAGCGGTACACGCCAGATCGTATTGATCAGCCTGGGCGAGGGCCGTTTCGAGCCGCGCGAAGTCAGTCTGGGCGAGCGCAGCGACAACCATGTGCAGGTGCTCAGCGGCGTGAAAGAGGGTGAACAGGTGGTCGTTGCGGCCAACTTCCTGATCGACGCCGAGAGCAATCTCAAGGCGGCGCTGGGCGGACTCGGCGATGCCGCCAAAGCGCCAGTCCCCGCGGCCAGTGCAGCCGCGCCCACAGCGGCGGGGCACCAGGCCGAAGGAACCGTTGACAGCATCGACGTGAAGGACGGCAGCATCACCCTCAGCCATGGCCCGGTGGCCAGCCTCAAGTGGCCGGCCATGACCATGGAGTTCAAGCTCGCCAACGCTTCGCTGCTGAAAGACCTGAAGCCGGGTGCCAGAATCAAGGTCGAGTTTGTCGAGCGTGCGCAGGGTGAGTGGGTCATCACCAGCGTCAAGAAGTAAGCATGTTGTCCAGCATCATCGAATGGTCGGGGCGCAACCGCTTTCTGGTTCTGCTCTCCACTCTGTTCATCACGCTGTGGGGCGTCTTTGCCGTGCTGCGCACACCGATTGACGCGCTGCCGGATCTCTCGGACGTGCAGGTCATCGTCTACACCGAGTACCCGGGTCAGGCGCCGCAGGTGGTGGAAGATCAGGTCACCTACCCGCTGACCACCGCCATGCTGTCGGTGCCCAAATCGAAAGTGGTGCGCGGCTTTTCCTTCTTCGGCGCATCCTTTGTCTACATCATCTTCGAAGATGGCACCGACATCTACTGGGCGCGTTCGCGCGTGCTGGAGTACCTGAACTTCGCTTCCGGTCGCATGCCCAAAGGCATCACGCCGCAGATTGGTCCCGACGCGACGGGCGTTGGCTGGGTCTACCAGTACGCGCTGCTGGC
>CAIYGK010000658.1 GCA_903925725.1 uncultured beta proteobacterium
CGCCCGAATGGGTAAGCCCGCACGGGCAGTCAAGGTGCGCCTGCCGGTATTCGGTGACCGTCGCCTTGGGTTCGGGCATCTCGATCTGCTGCCGCCGCTCGCCCGGCCTTGCCGCCAGCCCGTCCAGGCAGATGCCGCAGCCGCAGAACCCATGCGGGCGCAGTTCCTCGACCCGGTGTCAACGACAATTTAATTTTGACCCACTTTACGGGTTAAATCGGTAATTTAAAATTGACCCATCCCTCGGCGGTTTTTTTGGTTATTGTGTGCTTTCCGGGTGAGTGTCCGGAACAATTCCAGCGGTCTTTTTTCCTCTTAGTCGATAGCTTTCTCCCGTGATCTGGACGATATGGGCATGATGCAGCAGCCGATCAAGCAAGGCTGCGGTTAATGTCTGATCATCGGCAAATGCCGTTGACCATTGTGAAAAAGGCAGATTGCTTGTCACGATGACGCTGCCGTTTTCATAGCGTTTGGCGATCACGTTAAAGAACAGGTTGGCTTCCGCCCGACCAAAGGGCAAGTAGCCAATTTCGTCGATGACCAGCAGCTTTGGGGTCAATATGCTCCGTTTAAGGTAGTAGTCGAGCCGATCCTGTTTCCTCGCACTTGCCAGTTGCAACATCAAGTCCGCCGCCGAAATGAACCGGACCTTGATTCCCCGCATGACCGCCTTGTGGGCCAGGCTGATCGCCAAGTGGCTTTTGCCGACGCCGCTGGGCCCGAGCAGCACGACATTTTCAGCCCGTTCGATGAACGCCAGGCCGGACAACTCGTGCAACTGCTTGCGGGGCGCGCCCGTCGCGAACTTGAAGTCATAGTCGTCAAAGCGTTTGACCCCCGGGAACCCGGCAAATTGAAGAAGGGCATCGCGCGTCCGCCCCATTCGTGCATCGATTTCCACCCGCAGCACTTGTTCCAGGAAATCCGCGAATGAAGTTTCTTGGCCCGCAGCCCGGTCGGCAATGGCCGACCACTCCAAGGCAATCGTGTTGAGTTTCAAAACGTCGCAGGCCTGCCGTATCCGCTCCATCTGTAGGTTCATGGCGCATTCCCCAGCAATTGGTCATAAAGGCTGAGCGGATGCTGCAAACTCTCCACCGGAATCGCCGGGGCATGGCTCTCCGGTTGGGGCGGGCCCTTGGCATCGTCCAACGGGGGCAGCGGCAGCAAGTGCAATCGCTCCTGAACCAGCAAAACCTGCGGCTTTTCGCCGGTTGTCCCGTGAATGCGCTGATGGGCAACATCGTCCAGCCATTGGCCGATCCGCCCGTTGGCGGTTCCGGCATCCAGTGCCAGCCCCGATTGCTTGAGCGTGGCGGCCAGCGGCGCGATGAAGCTCCGTTTGAGGTAGCCGTTGAACCGTTCGACCTTGCCTTTGGTCTTGGCCCGGTAAGGGCGGCAGGCACGCAGCTTGAAGCCACAGTCCCGCGACAGGCCGAGCAGGCTGGCATTCCAGCGGTGCTTGCCCTCGCCAAAGGCATCCCGTTCGATCATGATGCATTTGGCGTTGTCGAACAGGATTTCCCGCGGCACCCCGCCAAAATACCGCAGCGCCTCCCGGATGCCCTCCAGCCAGTCGTCCTGGCGCTCATGCTCGCTGAACCGGACATAGGCCGCCCGGCTATAACCCAACGTTGCGACAAAGGCTTTCAGTTTTCCGATGCCTCGACGAATCGTCGTGAAGTCAACTTGCATCTGATGGCCGGGTGGCGTTTCAAACCGGATCACAGGCTCGCTCTCGGCTTTCGGCTTAAACTGGCGCAGGTAGTTTTTCAGAATGCCTTCCTTGCCTTGATAGCCCTGCGACTGAATTTCACGGAACAAAACAGTCGCGGGTATCCAGTCAGGCTTGGCGGCATCCATTCGCTGGCACAAATAAGGCGTGAAGGTGGCCAATTTGGAGGGCCTGGCTTCACGGCGGCTGTATTTGGACGTTTTCGCAATGTCGCGAAGGTAACGGCGCACGGTATTTCGCGATACATTCAATTCCCGTGCAATGGCCCGTATGCTCATGCCCTGTCGATGTAAAACATGTATTTCCACTAATCTCTCCTGAGTCATCATCGTAATTGTCGCCACCGGTTGTAGTTAAAAATCGGTAGCGATTTTGCCTCAGGTGGGTCAATTTTACTTTGTCGTTAGTGGGTCATTTTTACATTGTCGGTGACAGTGGAGGACTTGCGAGTTCGGAACATGTCCAAGTCGGCGGCGGGCACAACCGGCCAACCGGGCCGGAACGTCAAGGCCAAATCTGGCTTGAACCGTTCTATCCTCGATCAGGGGTGGTTTGAGTTCCGCCGCCAGCTTGAATACAAGCAGGCTTGGCGGCATCCATTCGCTGGCAC
>CAIYGK010000659.1 GCA_903925725.1 uncultured beta proteobacterium
GCCGAACGGCCGCAAGCGCGAGATAGGTACCCCCCTTCATGTCCTCGGCGCCTGGCCCATAGGCGCGATTGCCCTCCACGCGATAGGGTAAGGGGCCAATCAGAGTGCCCATGGGGTGCACAGTATCCATGTGACTGAGCACCAGAATGCCCTTGCCACTGGCCGCTTCCGGTGGGCAGTGCGCATCGGCGGTGACCAACAAATGGTCGCCCATTCCGTTGCTAGCCGAGATGCGTTCAACCCTCAGGCCAATGGCCTCGTAATCTGCGTGAACCCGCGTCGCCATGCGACCCATGGCTTCGGGAACATCCGTTGGACTTTCAATCTCGATCCAGGTCCGGATGCCGGCGAGGATTTCTTCGGTTAGTGCGTCATCCCTTGATGCGATGTGAACATCCATGGCTTCACGCCTTCACAAGGCCAGCGCCTCGCAAAACACGAGGCCCTTTGCCGCTTTCAGAACTGGGTCCGCGCCGTCACACCCAGCCATCGGGGCGCAACGCGAAAGTCGGGTAATCCGAAGATGCCCGGGAACGTGATGCTGTTCGAGTTGGTGAGATTCCTGCCTTCGAGGTAAACCTGCCACTTCGGCATCTCCAGACCGATACGCGCATTGAGGGTGTCGACGGCGTCGCTACTGACATTCACGCCTTGATTGCGGATGATCATCTTCGTCGGGTCAGAATGCTGGTAATCCAGCCGGACCATGCCAGGCATGGCAGGCGCCCATTGGAAACGTTGACTCAGAGAGACCGAAGCCGTCATCTTAGGTACATAGTTAAGTGGATCGCCCTTGTTGCGCTCGGCCGTATTCACGTCGTAAACCAGGTCCGAGTAGCCCAGCGATGCGTCAAGGGTCAGTGATTTCGTGAGCGCTGCCGATAGTGTGATGTCCATCCCGGGACCGGAGGCCTGGCCGCTATTCACTGTGAGAGCTTGGCACGTTGCCGGTGTACAGCCAGGCGCCAAGTCCTGTGCCTGGACATTGTTGTACCTGCTGTGATAGATCGCCACTTCATATTGCAGGCGGTCGCCCAGTACGGATCCGCGATTTCCGATCTCAGTAGTCAAGATGTCTTCTGGGCCGTATTCGCGCGGTGTTTGGGTGGCGTTGAAACCGCCGCTGCGGAAACCCTTGGAAGTCGTGAGGTACAGAGCACTCTTGGGGTCGTATCGCCACAGCAAGTTTAGCCGCGGCGTGTTAGCACTGTACGAGGCTTGGTCGTTGTAGATTGTCGAAGGCGTTCCGGGCGGTGCGAAGCCCGACGGCAACTTTGTGCCGACGTTCTCCGCGTCTTCGCGGAACGAGCGCAGGCCGCCTGTCACCGTCCATAGCGGCGCCAAGGCATAGGTCAACTCGCCGAACAGCGCTGTCTGGCGGACGTTCGTGGGGGCGTTTCCATCGTAGCCACCCTGCAACCGGAAAGTCGCATCGGTCCACACGTCTGACGTGACGGAATGGGTATCGGTTTTGCGGTAGTAGGCCCCCGCAGTCCAGGTAAGCGGGCCCTTGTCGTCAGACTCCAGGCGAAGTTCCTCAGTCGTGATCTTCTGACTCATGTCCTGCCGATACGCGCCACCCGAAGTGGGCTTGGGCATTACTAGCGTCTTGAAGGGATAACCTGCGTAAATTGCGCTCAGCTCTGCTGTGGTATCGATCCTGCGATCCACGTATCCGGTGGAACTGATCAGGTGGATACCCCCCAAGTCGGCATTGACCACCAGATTAAACAAGTCAGTCTTATCGTTGGTGGGCGACGCGATGTAAGACGCGATGGTGCGGTCGGCCGATGATCCAGAGTTGTTCTTGGTGTCAGTCTCCGTGTGAAAAAACATCGCTGTCACGTCGACGTTTTCGCTCGGTTTCACCAGCAGTTTGCCGCGCAGGTAGTCACGCTTGGCGCTATTGATGTCCTGGGCGCCAGTGACGCTGTTGTCGACCCATCCCGGCAAGTCTTCATGACCCGCCACCAGGCGCAACCCTGCAACTCCGGTAGAAAGCGGCACATTCACGACACCGTTTGCCCGCCAGCCTGAGCCACCGCCGCTAAGCTGCCCATAGCCCGCCTCGACCTGAGCTTCGAACTTGTCCAGTTTCGGCGCGCGTGTGATGAAACGAATGGTACCGCCCATCGAGCCATCGCCGTAGAGGGTGCCTTGCGGACCTCGAAGCACCTCAATGCGCTGCATGTCCACCAGCGGTACGTCGAGCGAGCGCTGGGCGTCTGGCATGTTCAGCGATATTTCGTCGAGGTAGGTCCCCACCAAGGCGGCGCCATAACCCACACCCTGGGACAGGCCGCGCAACTGGATCCGGCTGGCACCCGGCGCGTTCTGGTTGATGAACAGCGATGGCACCACCGACTGCATCTGTTGGATGTCGGTGACGCCGCGGTCGGCGATCTCTGCGCCGCCGATGACGCTGACCGAATATGGCACGTCCACCACAAACTGTGTGCGCTTGGAAGCCGTGACCTCAACCTTATCGAGTTGTGTGCGCTCCGGTGCCTCGGTCTGCGCTAGCGCAGACATGGCAGTGACGGCTGATGCTACGGATGTGAGATACCACTTTGCCAGACTATGTTTCATGCTGCTTTCTCCAGTTTGATAAGGTACGAATTTATTGTGTTGGATAGTATGTTATCCGTCAATATATCGTAAACCCGCAGATCACAACTAATATTTCAGATTAATTCTGATGAATGGATAGGTTATTGTCCGCAAAGCGCAACAAAAAGAGAAAACACTTGGCGAACTCTGCCGGGTTCAGAGGGGCCAAGCCCAATAGATCTGTCCGGTCGGCGTCGTTCCAACCAAGAGATGCTCAACACGCTCCGGATACGACACCCGGTAGCGGCGCAGCAGATGCGTGGGGTAGCCGTGAGACTCAACCAGTCCAAAGACCTGCGGCTCCTGCCCAGACCAGAGATTGATGACATTGCGTACTGCACCCCCACGCTCCGCCACACGTGTCAACTCTTCAGCAAAAAAAGAAGGGTCGAGTTCACCTCGGCGCAGCAACTGTGCACGCGCGCGAGCAGTGAGGACCGGCGCATCATCGGGTTGCAAATCCAGTGAGAGTGGTGTTGAGCCCGGCGCAAAGCCCTCAAGTGCCATCTGCGCGAGGTATCGAACCGCTCGTGTATTGCCAGGGGCCAGGTTGCACATCACCATCGCGGCGCACCCCATGGCTGGGGCGACATAGGCCATGGCCGTCCAGCCGTCATAGTGCCCGGCATGGTGGCAGATCGGCATATCGCCGAGTCGATCCACAAACCAGGCACAGCCATATGGCGAAGGGCGACCCGTCTTCAGCGTTGCTGCAGCAAACATTACATCCCGGTGTTGGGCGTCCAGCGCGGCGTCACCCAGCATCAATCCTAGCCACGCCGCCGCGCCATCCGCCGTGAACGAAACGTCTCCGTCACCGATCACTTGGCGTAGCAAACTTGCCTGATCCAAGGCAGTCTCACCAGCACCTGCCGCATTCGATGCACGCGCCCAAGTCGGACTGGATACAGCCAATCCCGTGCAGCCCACCCTTTCAAAGAAGCGATGCAGCGCCACACCATAGCTGGCACCAGATAACTGGGCGATCAGGAAGCCCAACAGAATGTAGTTGGTGTTGCTGTACATCCACGCATCGCCCTCATTCCAGGCGGGCTGCAAGCCGGCAAAGGCTCGCATGAACGCTTCGCGCCGCTCGGGCACATCGTGCGCCTCGGTGTGACTCAAGTATTCAGGCAATCCACTCGTGTGCCGCAGCAACGAAAGAACACTTCTATCGGACCAGGACGATGGCACATCCGTCAGGTAGCGCCCAATTGGTGCTGCTAAGTCGACAAGCCCCCGCTGCGCCAAATCCAGGACGGCGACGGCAGTCGCTTGCTTGCCTACCGAGGCTACAGAAAACCAGGTCTGGGCTGTCACTGGCCGCCCAGACCCCGGCGCATCCTCACCGTGTACCCAAATTGCCTGACGACCGGTCGACACCAACACCACGGCCAAGCCAGGAATGCCGAAAGTATTGGCCTTCAACTGCAGACGTTCAGCAAGATCGTCGGGAAGCGATTCGATGTCTGGCATAGAGACGCCTTATCAGTGATTGGTCAATATCGTATCCACAATATTCTACCCATGCATTGTAAGAATGCTAAATTCAGGACGCACAAACATGTGGAACTTCGGCGTCTTCGCTCAGGAATGTTCGAAATTCCCAATGCATCTCAGGAACTTCTGAGATGCAGTGGTGGGTGAATCAATGTTTCCACGACCGGCAATGCAAACCCATCGCAGGCAGAGCATTCACTAGAATCAGATTTATTGGACAACATACTATCCACTTGATAAACTCACCAAAACTCGAAGCTACTTCCATGCACACATTGCGCAAGCCCTACCTGGTCTTCCTTGGAGACGTCACACTCAAGTCCGATGCCAAAACCGGCTTTGGCCTGCGTGATTGGTGCGCATCTGACGTCATCGGCGAATGCCGATTGCCTGGCGCCACTATCAGCCTAGGCTTGCGGCACTTGAGCCCGGGCGAGGCTGCTGCTCAGGGCGCTGCGTCCTTGGTTATTGGCGTTGCGGCGGTTGGGGGCCAACTGCCTGAGACATGGTTACCCGTGCTGATCGAAGCGCTGGACGCTGGCATGGACGTGATCAGCGGCATGCACACTCGATTGGAGAGTTTTCCAGAGCTCCGCGAAGCAGCCGCACGCAAGGGTGTTCGGTTGATCAACATCCGCCACAATGATCTTCCTCTGCCCACTGGCAATGGCATCAAACGCAGCGGCAAACGCCTCCTGACAGTAGGCACCGATTGCGCGCTGGGCAAAAAGTACACTGCCCTGGCGCTGACCAAAGCGATGCAGAACATGGGTGCCAAGGCCAGCTTTCGCGCCACGGGTCAGACCGGCATCATGATCGCCGGCATGGGTATTGCAATTGACGCGGTGGTTGCGGATTTCATAGCCGGAACCGCAGAACTGTTGTCCCCAGCTAATGATGTCGACCATTGGGATGTCATCGAAGGTCAGGGCGCGCTATTCCATCCCGCCTACGCCGGCGTCACACTGGGTTTGCTGCACGGATCCCAACCCGATGCATTGGTGCTATGTCACGACCCTTCGCGCGAGACAATCGAGGGCTACCCCCATATCGCACTGCCGAGTCTGCAGACGGCGATGAACCGCTACGTTGAGGCCGGGCGACTGACCAATCCACAGGTTCGTTGTGTCGGAGTGGCCATCAATTCGTCATCGCTAGACGAAGGTGGCTGGCAGCAGTATCGCAGTGGACTGGAAGCTGAGCTAGGACTGCCCGTGTGCGATCCGATGCGAGGTGGTGTCGACGCCATCGCACGCGAGTTGATCGGATAATGCTCACGCTGCGCAGCACGATCGAACACTGGCCAATGAAAGAGCCGTTTGAGATCGCCCGCGATACGATGACCAAACTTCCATTGTTGGCAATCAAACTGACGGACCAAAATGGCGTGTCCGGACATGCCGAGGCGGCAGGCGTTGACTATGACGGCGAAACGCCGGCCAGCATGGCTGCGCAGATTGAGGGGATATTGCAAAACTTGCACACCGATATCGCTGGCGATGCGTTCAACCGTCTGTTGCCATCGGGTGGTGCCAGGAATGCGGTGGATTGCGCCTTGTGGGACCTGCGAGCCAAACGCAGTGGCGTACCAGCCTGGCATTCGGCGGGCTTGGCGCGACTTGAGTCGGTTCTCACCGCCTTCACCATTGGGCTAGGGTCTGCCAAAGAGACGCGTCAGCGAGCGCGTGCGGCCAGGAATATGCCGCTGATAAAGATCAAGGCAGATGGGCATCGGCACATCGATATTATTAATATTGTGCGTGACGAGCTGCCACAGGCACGCCTGCTCATCGACGCTAATCAAGCCTGGGACATACATCTGCTGGAGACGCTATTGCCCCAACTACAGGCGGCTGGTGTAGAACTGATTGAGCAACCGCTGCCTGTCCATGAAGACGCAGTACTGGCCCGGTTGCGTTCGCCAATACCGATTGCTGCCGATGAGTCATGCACCGACCGTCGATCACTTATTGGGCTGGTTGACCGGTACCAGGCGGTCAACATCAAACTTGACAAGTGTGGCGGCCTGACCGAAGCTTTGGCCATGGTAGGCCAGGCGCGCGAGCTCGGTTTGGACGTGATGGTAGGAAATATGTGCGGAACTTCGCTGGGGATGGCGCCCGCTTTCCTGGTCGCGCAGTCGGCAAAGTGGACTGATCTTGATGGACCACTGCTGCAACGCGGCGACCGTCAATTCGCCATGAGCTACGTTGACGGAGTAATACACCCCCCCTCCTCTGAACTCTGGGGTTGATCCGTCAAATCCATGAACCTATGCATACTCAACATAGTCACCTAAAACGAGAGCAGTCATGACAAATGCATCTTCCTCCCCCAGCGCCGAGATGGCCCTGAACGCTCGCGTTATAGACTTCACATCGAAGGTCAATGACCGCGCCTACCGGCTGTTTGTCTCGATCCCCACGAGGCGACCCGTGCCGCCGCAGGGCCATGCGGTCGTCTACCTGATTGACGGCAACCTGCACTTCGGCATCGCCGTCGATACCGCGCGTATCCAGGCCTGCTGGCCCGATGTCATCGACCCCGTCGTGGTCGGCATCGGCTACCCTACCGACAGTGTCAGCGAGGCACTGGACTTGCGCATGATCGACCTGACGACGCCAATCTCCGAAGAACGCCTGACGAAAGGCTTCATGGCGAAGATGCCACGGCCGTCC
>CAIYGK010000660.1 GCA_903925725.1 uncultured beta proteobacterium
CGGCCAGCATTTGTTGCTCGGTTTTCGTGTCGAGCAGCGCCACACCAATCCCTTGCAGATGTGTCACGGCGGAATGCTGGCGACCTTGGCGGACATGCTGATTCCCTGTGCTGCCATGTACCAGCAGGACATGGAAAGGCGCTTTCTACCCACCATCAGTCTGCAGGTCGACTACATGGGTGCCGCGCCGCTGGGTTCCTGGGTTCAGGGTGAGGCCAGCGTGCTGCGCACCACACGCAATATGCTGTTCGGTCAGGGCCTGGTGACTGCCGATGGCGAGCCGGCCTTGCGTGTCAGTGGCATCTTCAAGATGGGACAGCTGATTGGCGACGGCAAGATGACCGACCCGTTTGGCTTGAAGTAGCCCACATTCGGGCTACCGGTGCTCGTGCCGGTGTTGGATGTCCGGAAAGTGCGCATGGCTGTGCTGCATCTCGCCATGCCAATGCGGGTGCTCGTGGCGCTCGGTCAGGTGCAGGTACAGACCCCCAGCCATCAGGATGCCGGCGAGCCAGAACCAGATTGAAGTGGTTTCGTGGAACACGCCAAGGGCGATGGCGGCGCCGATGAAGGGCGCGGCGCTGAAGTAGGCGCCGGTGCGCGCGGAACCGAGGTGCCGCAGTGCGACCACGAACAGCACCAGGCTCAGGCCGTAGCCAAAAAAGCCGATCAGCAGCACCGGGCCGGTGATGTCCCACGCCGGCAGTGACTGAGCGCTGGCCATCGCGAGGCCGATGTTGATGACGGCAGCACTCAGCCCTTTCACACTGGCAATGAAAAGCGCATCGGCGCTGGAGACCTGGCGCGTCAGGTTGTTGTCCAGCGCCCAGCAAAAGCAGGCCGTCACCACCAGAGCGGCGCCAGCCCCGCCCGTTACGAGGTCGATGAAGACAGGCCATGCCAACAGCAAGGCGCCCAGGCCGATCAGCAGCATGCCCAGCACGACCCGCCGGTCGGTGGCTTCCTTGAAGACGATCCAGGCGAGAAGGGCGGTCAGCACACCCTCAAGATTGAGCAGCAATGAGGCAGAGGCGGCACTCATGCGTGCCAGACCCAGCATCAGCAAGGTTGGACCAAGCACGCCACCAAAGACGACGGCGGCAAGCAACCAAGGCCACTGCGGACGTGTCATGCCCGGATCTTGCCACCCTTTGTCCCGCAACAGGCGCAGCAGCAGCAAGCCAACGCCACTGCCCAGATAGAGCAGGCCCGCCAGCAACAGCGCGGACAAGTTGCCAACAAATTGCTTGGCCAAGGGCGTGCTCGCACCAAACAGCGCAGCCGCGGCCAGTGCAGCGACGACGGCGCTGCCAGGTTTGTTGATGTTCACTGGCCTATTGTCCGATGAATTGGTGCCGCGACTGCCGTACCATAGGGTCATGACCAGCACAACATTCGACGCACCTCTGGCCGTTCCCTTGCAGCAGGACGCCCGCATCATCGCGCTGGTGGGGCTGGCGCACGCCAGTTCGCACTTTGGCCATCTGCTGCTGCCCTTGATGTTTCCGGTCTTCATGAAGGAGTTCGGTCTGAGCTACTCGGAGCTTGGTCTCTTGATGACTACCTTCTTTGTCATCTCGGGCTTGGGGCAGGCCGGGGCCGGCTTTATGGTGGACCGGCTGGGTGCGCGTCCGCTCCTGCTGGCGGCATTGGCCATCTTTGCCGTGGCCAGCGCAGCGGCCTCGATGGTGACAGGCTATACCGGACTGGTGCTGGTGGCGGCGCTGGCCGGGCTCGGCAACGCGACTTTTCATCCAGTGGACTTCACGATTCTGAATCAGCGGGTATCCGCGCCGCGCCTTGGTTATGCATTCAGCGCCCATGGTTTGACCGGCAATCTGGGCTGGGCGACGGCGCCCCTGTTTTTTGCCGGTCTCAGCAGTGCCTTCAACTGGCGCACGGCTTATCTGGCAGCGGCTTTGATGTATGTCGGCATTTTGCTGTTAATGGTTCTGCAGCGCGACAAATTGAAGACGCAGATCGCCGTCGCGCATCCGGATCAGCCGGCTGAGCACAGCATGGCCTTCATGAAGTTGCCGGTGGTGTGGTGGTGTTTCGGATTCTTTTTGGTTTCAACCATGACGATGTCCGTGGTGCAGAGTTTTTCAGTTTCCATACTGCGGGCCATGCATGGCGTCAGCGTCGAGGCCGCCACCTGGACGCTGTCGGCCTACATGCTGTGCGGCGCACTCGGCATGCTGGTGGGCGGTTTTGTGGCAGCCAGGGCTGCTGCCAGCAGCGACCGCGTGGTGGCCCTGGCCATGGGCTCGGCTGCGCTGTTATTGGTACTTTGTGGCACCGGTCTGCTTGGCGGCACGCTCACCATGGTGGTGCTGGCAAGCACAGGTTTTGCGGTCGGCATTGGTGGGCCATCGCGCGACATGATGATCAAGAAGGCCACCCCCAAGGCTGCGACCGGCCGGGTCTATGGCATGGTTTATTCCGGGCTGGACACGGGTCTGGCGGTGGCGCCGGTTCTGTTTGGCGCCTTGATGGACCGCGGCTGGTACGGCGCCACCCTGATGGGTGCGGCACTTGCTATGTCCCTCAGTGTGGTGGCAGCGCTGGGGGTAGGGCGGCGCAGCAGGACCTAAGGACGCACATCATCAAATTCGGCACTGACGCGGCGCTTCATGATGCTCGCGTAACGCTGCGGCGCCAGACGACTGAGCCACCAGGCCAGGCGCGAGGTGCGGTCTGGCAGCAGCAGACGCTGGCGTTTTGCTATCGCAACGAATATGCGTTCGGCGATCTCCTGCGCGCTGGATTCACCGCCAGTGGTCAGGCGCACACTGCTGGCTGGTGCGCCGTCGCCACCGAGTCCGGCGGCGCCGATGCCGGTGCGGATGAAGGAGGGGCAGACCAACGTCACGCTGACGCCCAGATCTTCCACCTCGCTGCGCAGGCTGTCAAAAAAACCGTGCAGTGCATGCTTGCTGGCTGAATATCCGGTGCGGCCGATCAGGGGCGAAAAGCCGGCCACGCTGGAGATCGCGGCAATGAAGCCGCGTTGTGCCGTGATGTGAGGCAGCGCAGCATGGGTGAGGTGGACAGCGCCGAAGAAGTTGACTTCCACGACCTGGCGGATGACCTCGATCCGGGTGCTTCGCAACAGGCTGCGTTGACTGATACCTGCGTTGTTGATGAGGCCGTCGATGCAGCCGAAGTGACTGAGCGTTGCAGTCACGGCGGCTTGGCAACTGGCAGCGTCGGCGATGTTGCCGGGTAGCGCCAGAGTCTGCGCGCCTCGCTGCTTCAGATCGGCGATCAGGGTGTTGAGTCGCGCAGCGTCGAGATCCATGGCGGCAATCCGACTGCCCGCACTGGCGTAGCGCTGGCATAGGGCGGCGCCCAACCCGCCAGCGGCGCCGCTGATCAGCACCACCTTGCCATGCATCTCCCGCTGCTTCACGTTGCTTTCTGATTCTGGGCGGCGCGCCAGAGCTCGAATGCACCGGACGAGCTGAGCTTGGGGACGTAGCCGAACCCGGTTTTCAGACGCGTGTTGTCCAGCACCGGCCGGTAGCGCAGAAAGTCAAGCTGTTCAGGGCCATATTGGGTCAGGCGGAGTTTCTTCAGCAGCCACAGAGCGCTTCTGAGCAGCCAGGCTGGCAGCACGACACAGCGCTTGTGAAGTCGCGCGGCAATTTCGAAGATGCTGAGTTTACCGTCGCCCGCCA
>CAIYGK010000661.1 GCA_903925725.1 uncultured beta proteobacterium
CGCAGCGCCTCGCTGTATTTCTGGTTTGGTTTAACTTGTGTCAGCAATGCTCTGGTGAATCTCAGCTTTTTGACTATTTACCCGCCGGTCAATGGTGACTTGTTTAGCTGGTTCATTTTCGCAAGCCGGATGGCCTCCAGCTGTCTGCTGCTACTGACGTTTGTGTATCTTTTCGCCAAGGAAGAGGGCTTGCGCTGGCTGCGAAGGCTGCTTGTGTCTTACACGGTTCTCGGGCCAACCCTGATCGCAATCACGGGCAACAATCGCATGGTTGTGGTCGCCCTGTACGCGCCACTTGCATTGGTGGCGCTTGGAATGTTGCTTGCCATGGTCCGATGGTCCTGGCAATCACGTCGACCCTTGCACGCGATCACGACGATTATGCTCAGTGCCCTGTTTGCCATGGGAATGCTGGACTGGACGCGGCTGGCCGGTCGAGCAGCGTTTGACGGCGTGTACCTGATTGCTTACGGCTACCCTGGCGTGATGCTCATCATCGGCGGCATGCTGCTGGGCCTGCTGACTTCCGCCTTGCGCACTTCTCGCGAATTCACTGCCACCCTGGAGATGCGGGTCGCCGAAACCAGCGCCTTGTTGAACAGTGCACTGACAAACATGTCGCAGGGGATTTGCGTGATCGACAAGAATGGACGTTTCAAGATGTTCAACGACAAGGCCTGCGATCTGCTGGACCTGCCGCGATCCCTGCTGGAGAGCAAACCCCTTTTGTCCGAGGTGGTGAAATTTCAGAGCGATCGGGGTGACTTTGGACCGGAGTTTGCCAACGTTGAAGCAGCTGGACGCAGCTACGTGGCCACATTGGGTGTGAACGTGGATCTGACTGTTCCGCAGCGCTACCTGCGCCAGGACAAGAGTGGACGCTACATTGAGGTCAATTCTCGACCCCTGCCCTCAGGTGATATGGTGCGTACCTTCACTGACGTTTCCGAGTATGAGCAAGTCAACCGCCAACTCAAAGTCATGCTCGATGAGTATCAGCAGTTGAGTGACCAAGTGCTGCAACGCGGGCGCGACCAGGTCGTTGTCGCGCTAACCGAACTCTCCGTCATTCGAGACAACGAGACCGGCCTGCATACCAAGCGCACCCAGCTTTTTGTCAAGACACTGGCGCAGGCGCTGGTTCAGTCGGGCCACTATGAGGAACACCTGTCCGAGCAACAGATTGATCTGATTGTGAAGGCGACACCGATGCACGATCTCGGCAAGATCGGCATACCCGACCATATTCTTTTGAAGCCGGGTCGCCTTACGGACGAAGAAATGCTGATCATGCGCACACACGCCGCACTGGGTGAGTCCATTCTGCTCGTGATGGCAGGCGCAGGGCGTCGGGCCGTTGACTCGCTGTTTACCGTGGCCGCCAAACTGGCCGGCGCACACCATGAAAACTGGGACGGCAGCGGCTATCCACGGGGCCAGAGCGCCCAGGACATCCCGCTAGGCGCACGCTTGATGGCAGTGGCTGACGTATACGACGCCCTGACCACGGCGCGTGTTTACAAGCGCGCCTGGACGCATGAAGAGGCCAGTGCGCATATTTCGGGTCAAAAAGGAACGAAATTTGATCCGGCGGTTGTGGACGCCTTTGAACGTGAGGAAGCCAACTTCAAAAAGATCGCGCTGGAACTGGCCGATCATTGAAGGGTGGGATCGCAAGCCATGCGAATGATCGCTGCTTGAGCACGGCGGGATGCATGAGCGTCAACGACTGGTTTACAGAAGGCAGTTCGGAAATCTCCACAGCCGCTTCGTGTCTGCTGCTGCCCTCAGCCGGCTGCGGCCCGCTGCAGGCGATCACGCACGCCGTCCCATTCATGATCGTCGGGCGGGGTCTCGACCCAGATCAGTTTCACACCCTGGGCGTCAAACGCGCGCAGCGCGGCGAACAACTGTTGCGCCGTGGCTGGCGCATCATCGGGCATGCGTTTGCGCAGCACCGTGGCGGAGGGCGTCTTC
>CAIYGK010000662.1 GCA_903925725.1 uncultured beta proteobacterium
GCAGCGCTTGATCTGGATTCCACGGAACGTTTGTTTGCCAAGATGCGTTCCATGCGCGACGCCGGCGCTGCAGTCATCATCGTTACCCACCGCATTGC
The DNA here is from genome assembly GCA_903925725.1 of uncultured beta proteobacterium. Taxonomy (GTDB): domain Bacteria; phylum Pseudomonadota; class Gammaproteobacteria; order Burkholderiales; family Burkholderiaceae_C; genus Rhodoferax. The sequence goes on from CAIYGK010000662.1 coordinate 99, forward strand.
GGAACTAATTCGTGTCTGTGATCGCGCGACGGTATTGCGTGATGGCCAGGATGTTGGCGTCCTCGAAAAGGGTGAAATCACCGAGAAAAATCTGCTACGCCTCATGACCGGGAAAAGTGATTCACCGGCTGAAGGCGCGCAAAACAAAGCGGCGGCGCCACTAGGCGGCGTGGTCCTGCGCGCACGCCAAATGAAGGTCTGGTCGCAGGCCGATCCTGTCAATTTTCACCTGAAACAAGGTGAGATCCTGGGCGTGGCCGGACTCGACGGACAGGGGCAGAGCGAATTCGTGCGCATGCTGGCTGGCGTTGATCCGACTATCCAGTCAACACCACAAGTACAAGACGAGCATGGCGAGTTTGTCGACATTGCTGACCTGAAATCAGCCGTCAACCGGGGCGTTTCCTACGTGTCGGGTGACCGCAAACGCGAAGGCATCTTTGCCAATCTGAGCATTTTCGAGAATCTCTTGATGCCGCTTTACCGGCGCAAGACGCGCGGCGGAAAGCTGGCCCTCATTGACTGGCCCAGTCTGGATGGCATCTTTGATTGGGAAGTTGAGCGACTCGCCATTCGGATGGGTGAGCGTGGCAACAAGATCACCTCGCTGAGCGGTGGCAACCAGCAGAAGGTGCTGATCGGGCGCGCCTTCGCGCTCAACCCCAGTATTTTGATTCTGAACGATCCAGCACGAGGCATCGACGTGGGTGCCAAGGCCGAACTGTACCGGCACTTGCGTGACTTTGCGAGCATTGGCAAATCTGTCGTCTACCTCTCCAGCGAAATAGAGGAATTCGTCGGCTTTTGCTCACGGGTTTTGGTGTTTCGCAATGGCAGCGTTTTCGACGAGTTCCGCGGCAGTGACATCCACCCCAAGCCGATCTTGGAAGCGATGTTTGGGCAGACCCGTGTCAAGCAAGCGTCCCCCCAATATGACGACTCATCAACACAGGAGAACGACAGCATGAAGATCGTTGAGTTTGATAAAGACGAAAAAGCCGATTCACCGGGCCGGTCCGATAGTTGGAAAGACAGAACCAGCGCCTATCCCAACTTTGACAGCAAGTCTGAGGTGACACCCAAAGCGCGCAGCCTCGATGCGTTTCGAACTTCACCCTATCCTCACGTCGGTACAGAGGACACCAAGCCGGTTTTGTCATCCGGGCAGAGGCCCATCGTGGCCAAGGAGTTCAATCAGCCGACACCTGCAGCGGATCCGCGCCGGCTTGGCGAACGCACCGTGAAGGCCGATACAACGCCGACCACTGCCACGTCACGCTCGTCAATCAAGATCATCGAGTTCGGGCAAGACGCCTCGGCACGACCGCGTCGATGAGGCAAGACCGAATTTCCTCGGAGCGCTTTGCATGAACGACAGCAGCACTGAAACACAGGGCGGATCAGCTTCCAACACCTATCTGTTGGTTCCGATCCTATTGTTGTTTCTTTTGCTCATCATCGCCGTGCTGCGCAGCCCCAATCTGGTTTCCAGTGCCGGTATTGGCAGCGCAGTGATCGTGATGACGCCTTTGGTGCTGGCAACTTATTCGCTGATGGCATTGGCCATGGCGGGACGCGGAACGGTGGACCTCTCGGTTGGACCCCTCATGGGATTTGTCAACGTGACTCTGGTCGTTCTGAATGGCTTGGGTGCACTGGAGTCACCGCTGCTCTTCTTTCTGTATGCGATCGCAGTCGGCGTCGCCTACCAGTTGCTAATGGGTTTGATCATTGTGTATGTGCGGGTCCAGCCCATCATCGTGGCACTCAGCGGCTACCTCGCTTTGTCTGGCATCAACCTGGTCATTCTGCCGCGCCCCGGCGGCACGGCCCCCGAATGGATGTCGGCCTGGGGTCTGGGTACAACGATCGACTCGCCGATCCTGGTCATCCTCGTGCTTGCCACGGCTGCCTGGTTGATCTTTACGCGCACTGCGTTTTACGGACACCTGCGACTGATGGGCTCGGATGAGCGCGCGGCCTACACCAGTGGCGTGCGCATCACGATTGTTCGTCTGGGCGCGCATTGCATCGCAGGGGTCTTCAGCGCCCTTGCGGCGTTGACCTATACCGCGCTCATTGGATCCGGTGACCCGACCCAAGGAACCACCTACACCCTGATTTCGGTTACGGCCCTCGTTCTCGGTGGCACCAGTCTGGCCGGGGGACGTGGTGGTGCAATCGGGTCCCTACTGGGTGCAGTCAATCTGTTCCTGATCGGTTACGTGCTGGCAACCTTCAGTTTTGGCGCAGTGCAGGGCTTTGTTACCGACCTTGCCTATGGTGCAATTCTTGTACTTTCGTTGCTGCTGACGATAGCCATTCCATGGTTGCAAAGGCGCATCCGGCACGTTTCTCCGGCCTTGATCTTCATCGTCCTGTCGATGCTGTTTGTGGGCGTCATTCTGCATGCCAAATATGACTACGCCGCTCCGGCGAAACTGGCTGAAGTCGCGGTAGCAAGCAAGGCAGCCACGCCTGCCCGTTCGGTCGACTTTGTATTCGAGCGCTGGGAAGACGGAACGCAAGCCAGCAGTGGCACGCTGGCAAAACCCATCACACTGTTCAGCCTGCTGATTCTGTCGGTGCTCGTGATTGCCAGAGCCCTTGTGCTACAGAGCAAGCAGCGCCGTTGGTCACCGCGGATGGTCATCATCTTGCTGGTGTTGCTGGGTTTCGCGGTTTACCTTGTTGCAACCTACGTTGACGCGATCCAGGCCCCTGCGCCAGTTACCAAATCAGTGAAGGCGACGCCATGAACCCGGTCGCCAATAAGTTGAACACGGTGCGTGCCCGCCTATCCAACCTGCAATGGGCGGGTCTTATTGTGGCCGTCCTGATTGTTGGGTTGGGCTTCATTCTCGGCCTGTACCAGAAGACACCGTGGCAGCAACTGATCTTTTATGCGGCGGCGACCTTTGCGCTTGTGATCTGGGTTTGGAATGCCTACCTGGCTCCCGGGGCCCAACATGCGGATGACGCCCCGCATGACGGGCCCAGCGGTCTGGCGGTATTTCGCGCCTTCATTCGCCGGCACCTGTCTCTGGTGATTTCCCTGGCGATTTTGCTGGGCATTTTCCTGATCGCCTCCGCCACTGTCCCCGGCTTTTTCAGCTGGCTGAACATTCTCACTTTCCTGGCGCTGGTGGCGTTACTGATTTTCACAGTGCAGGTCAGTCAACTGTTTGTTGACAACCGCAGTGCCTTTATCGGGCTGATGGTGCTAGTGACCATGTTTGCCATCGGTTCGATTTTTATCGACGGATTTTCTTCCGGGCAAAACATCAAATCAATGTTGCTCTTTGCGTCATTTCTCGGCTTGGCCTGCGTCGGGCAGACTATGGTTGCATTGTTGGGTGGTTTGGACCTTTCCATCCCCTTCGTGATCGGCGCCTCCAACGTGTTCCTTCTCTACCTCATCGGGTTGGGCGTCTATTCGTGGATCGCAGTCATCATCGTGCTGCTGCTGGGTGCCTTGGTTGGGTGGATAAACGGCATACTGAGTTATCGTCTGCAGGGCCAAGCGCTAATCCTGTCCCTCGGAGTCGGTTTTGCCATTTCGGGCCTGACTCAAATTGTTACCAGCATTGGCACCGCCTTTGCTGGCAATGTGTTCGGCACCGTTCCTCCTTGGTTGAAGAACTTGGCAGCAATGAACGGTACCACTTTGGGTCTGGACGTTCCGCCCGTCATCTTCATCTGGGCCGTCGTCGCGGTGTTGCTGATCTACGGCATGAAGAGCACGGTGTACGGCCGATTCTTGTACGCATTAGGCGGCAACCGTACTTCTGCCTCGCGACTTTCGATCAGCGAGCGCCGTTACTGGGTTGGCGCCTACCTTATCAGCGGGACGGTTTCGGCCCTCACTGGCATTCTGTTACTGGGCTGGAGCGGTGGTGGCTTCATTGGCGTCGGCCAGCCTTATCTGTTCATGACACTCGCCGCCGTGGTCATGGGTGGCACATCACTGCTGGGCGGTCAAGGTGGCTACGGCTTTACGGTGATTGGTGTACTGGTGCTGCAGGTATTGACTTCGTTCCTTGTCGGCATCGGTCTTAGATTTGAATGGCAGCAATTCATCTTCGGATTGCTGATCCTGCCGATGGTCGCCTTGTATGCCCGTTCGCCCCACATCCGCACGCAAATTTGAAATGTCGAAAAACCAACCATGACTGCACTGTTACTGACCCCTATGGAGACCATTTATGAACATTAAGTTGCTTGAGGCAACCGACGTCGCCAGCGGCACATTCTCCTTGTTGCTTCTGACCACGGTGGCAGCGACAGTTCTACTTTTAATGGGCACAGCCTGGGTGTCTCGCAAGTGGAAGCTTCCTCTGGCCATGGCTGCCATGGTCACGCTGGTAAGTGCCGGCCATTACTTTGAAGCCAGCCAAGTCTGGCAGGCCAGCAACCAAATGCCGGCAATCTACCGTTACGTTGCATGGTTCATAACCATGCCACTGCAGGTGATGGTGATGTATTTCTTCGTGAACGCCATGGCGCCCTTGTCTACATGGTTGTTCTGGCGCCTGATGGTGGCGTCGGTCGTCATGGTGCTGGCGCGCTACTTGGGCGAAGCCAACCTGATGTACCCGACGCTTGGCTTCCTCATTGGTCTGGCATGCTGGCTTTACGTGTTGGGTGAAGTGTTCTTTGGGCGCATGGCCGAAGTCAGCGCCAGAAGCTCCAACTTCAGTGTGCACCGGGGCTATTTTTGGATGCGACTGATCATCTCGATCGGCTGGGCGGTCTACCCCCTGTGCTACTTCATCGTCGGTTTTGCCGGCGGCGTGTCGCCAGGTAAGTTGAGTGTTGTCTACAACCTGTCGGATCTGGTGAACCAGGTGGCGTTTTGCCTCACGGTCCTTTCGGCGTCGATTCGTGACTCAGGAAACACCCGATGAATGCACTTCACATGACTGGTCCGTTGGGACTGGCTTCTTATTTTTTGTCAGAAAACGCGCAAGCCTGCGCTGCACTTGTTAACTGGTTTGGAGGGATTGAATCATGAACGGCGCCGACATCATTGCCATCGTTATCCTGGCCGCAATTGTCATTGCGATCATTGTCTATCTA
>CAIYGK010000663.1 GCA_903925725.1 uncultured beta proteobacterium
TCTAAGTTCGCCGTCCCCAATCACCAACGCGCGAAACTCGAGCCCCTGATCGCGTGCCGCCGCAAGAATTTGTGCCAGTAGCGCCGGGCGCTTTTGCTCGCAGATGCGACCGGCAAACACGATCACGGGCACCTCTGCCGGAAGCTGAAGCTCGTCTCGCAAGCTGCTTCTTGACCTGGCTGCCTGCCCAGCCGGGCGCGACTGCAGCCCTGTGTAGAGCACGCGGATGCGCTCGCGGTCGGCGCCACGGTCCTGCATCCAGTCCGCCAGATGGCTGGTGGTGACGATATTGAGATCAAGTGCGTCCTGGTAGCCCACACCGAACCTGGGATGGCCGCCGTTGAGCCAATGCGGCTCTTCGACATGGCACATATCGAGAAAGGCCACTTGCGGGAAAACAGATCTCAGAAAGGGAAGCAACTGGTAGCCTATGGTGCTGCCGGTAACGAGCACCGTATCGATCGTGCGGGAACTGATCAGGTAGGCGAGAAATCTGGGGTAGTCGGATGGATGGAGAAAGTTGGGCAGCACAAACACGTCGGGTGTCAGGCGCGTAAATTGATGCTCCCAAATGTGGCTGGCCGTCAAGGTGGCGCATACGGTCACCTGATGCCCCTGCCCGGTCAAGCCTTCAATCAACTCCAGATTCACCCGGTCGGCGCCGCCAGTCACCATCCAAGGGACGATGAACATGACGCGCCGTCCGTTCGGGTCCGCCACCAGCGGATTGACGACCAGGGCTTCGGTGCTGATGGTCTCAAAAGGCGCGGGGTGGCGTCGGGTCGGCTGGGGAAAATGTGCATCCAGTCCCGCGTATTTGCGGCGCATCAAGGCTTCAAACTCGCTGTTGACATCACCCGAACGCATGATCTGTTCGAACCGACCATCGCCGCGCTTGCGGTACCACTGCAGGAACTCAGGCAGCGTGTAGCCCCAGTGTCCGGCCTTGGCCATGGCGAGCCAGAAGTCCCAGTCTTCATGACCAAACCGGATGGATTCGTCGAAGCCGCCACAGTCGGCATACGCAGTGCGCCGGATTACCGAAATGGGCGGTCCGCTATTGGCCTGCAGGTGTGCTCTGCCGCGCTCAAAGCCGGTAGTCCAAAGGTATTCCTGATCACCGAAGACAACCGATTGGGAATTGCAGAAGGCAAACTCGGGGTTTGAATCGAGAAACCAGACGCATTTTTCAAGGTAGGTTGGCTCCACCATATCGTCGCTGTCCAGCAGGCAAAGATAGCGCCCCTTGGTGTTGCGAAAAGAGGTGTTGCGCGCAGCCCCCGGACCTGTGTTGACCTGGCGCAGCACGTTGATGCGCGGATCCCTTTCCGCAACGCGGGCCAGGCGGTTGACAGACTCCTGATCGGTGGAGCCATCATCAACAATCACCCATTCCCAGTTCTGCAGAGACTGCGCCTGCAGCGACACAAATGTTTCGACGAAAATTTCTTCTGTGTTGTAGTAGGGTGTGATGATCGATACGTCAACACCTTGATTGAGCGCGGCTTCTTGCTTGTAATTTTGAGGGACGACCCTGCGACCGGGCAGGTCGGAATAATCGGGTTCCAGATAGTTCACCATATCGTGCAAACGTAGTTTTCGGACTTCTTCATTGAGAAGATGCCCCTGATTGCCTGTCTCTCACAGCCAGGACCGGCTTTTCGATAGCGAAATAGGTACAGGATGACAGGATGTAGACCAGAGCATAAAACATGGGATATGCCAGCCACGGATTGGGATAAATCAAGTCGAACAGCCGTGCTTTCTGGAGCACGATCATGCCGAGCATGAAAGCAAAAATGTGTGCCAGATACATCGAGTAGGAAATCTGGCTCGTGTACTTGACGAATCTGTTGAGCAGGGGCAACCTGCTCGGCACAAGACTGCTGAAAGATGGAATCAACCCAGCAAAGGCAATTGCCGAAACCGAGAAGTAGAGCGAGGCGACGATTCGCGATTCAGCCCAGCCGAAATAGTGAAGTTTGGTACAGATCAGGCAAGCGACCACCAAGGCCAGAAACCAGGGCCAGAAATTGACCAAGCGCTGAAACACTTGGCGGTGCCATTGACTCAGATATGCAACTAGCACACCATAGCCAATGCTGTCGAGCCGGAATGCCATGACGTGTCTGACCCCCTCGTCAAGGCTGCCAAAGTCGTGAGCATCACCCGTCAGTGCAAGACGCAGCAGAGGTGGTAGCAGTACAAAACAGGCGATGGCAATCACTGCGGCCTGACGTGGGCTTCTGCCAAGACCAATGCACAGCAGGAGCAAGAGTGGGAAGGAAAAATAGAACCATTCTTCCACCGCCAGACTCCAGGTTAGACCATAGAAATCGGGCATGCTCCACAGCAGGTTTTGCGCAAAAACCAGGTAGGAAAGCTTTGAAGCCAAGGTGGCGGCACCGGTCCAGTCGTAGTGGAGCGAGACGAAAAAGAAGAAGAAATACAAAGGCA
>CAIYGK010000664.1 GCA_903925725.1 uncultured beta proteobacterium
AAGCAACTGCACCTTGCGCAAAAGGAAATCAGTTCCCGACATCTAGACTTTCATTTGTGCGAGCCAAGCTTCAGTGTCGTACTCGACACCTGTCGGATTGTATTGCATCTGGGGCCGAACATACATTCATCGGTGAGCCGATGCAGCACCTGAGACACTTGCGCAACGTCTCGAAATCGCGACAACGGACAGCACGCAACCCCTATTAATGGAGACAATGACATGAGCAACTTACCCGGTGATCACGCAAGCTACGACTCTCCTGGCTGCGCCTACTGTCCGAGCACCGTACGCGCTTGCCGAACGGGAGAGGGGAGCGAACGTGGTCCCGCATATTGTCCGTCCAAGATCGACCCCGACGGCCTCGCCGCAGCTCGGGCACACTACGACGATCCGTTTACCAAACGCATTGCACACATGGCGGCAGTGGTTGAAAGCGAAGGCTACTGCAAGTGGTCACGAGTGGAGGAGATTTGCGAGTTCGCGAAGAAAATGGGCTTTCGCAAGGTAGGGATCGCGATGTGCATTTCCTTTGTCGATTTGGCACGCGTATTCAGCGCGATTCTTGAGAGTCACGGCATGGAGGTGACATCGGTCGCTTGCAAGAATGGCGGCGTGGCGAAGGAAGAGATAGGTCTGAAAAACGAGGAGAAGATCAGGCCCGGCAATTTCGAGCCTATGTGCAATCCAATAGCCCAGGCCGAACTGCTCAACCGCGCTGGCTGCGAGCTCAACGTGATCATGGGTTTGTGCGTGGGGCATGACAGCCTGTTCATCCGCAATTCGCAGGCACTGGTCACCACGCTTGTGACAAAGGATCGAGTACTGGCACACAACCCGGTCGGCGCACTGCATCTGGCGGACACCTATTTCAGCCGGGTTTGGGGCCCACACAAGCCGGAAAGACTTCCAGTCAAGCCGGTGAGAAGCAAGCGCAACGTTTAGAGACCATTGCTGCTATTGTCCAAAGTGAGTGCCGAACCAGTTGCCATCCCCAATTTAGATCGCCGTGTCCATTTCTCTCCAATAGCCACAGGATCTTCACGGACTCGATCTCGCTCAGCGAGACCGCATTGATCGAGATGGAATTTCTTCAGTGTGCCTCGGCTTGACGTGCGTCTTCCACCAGCAAATCGACGAGTTCACGGGCAAACCCGGGAAGTGCTTTGAGAGCCCTCACGCAAATCAGCATCTCGCGAACAGCCCAGGGGTCCGACAGCGAAATGATCGAAATTGCCGCGGTGTGCGCATGTCGCCGGGCCGCAGATTCCGGCAGGATACCTATTCCCACGCCGGCCTCAATCATTCGACAGGCGGCTTCAAAGTTCCCCACCTGGATGCGCTGCCTGATGGGGCGATGGAGTTGGTCACACACCTGGCGGAGAAAGGCATGAATGGCACTGGACTCCTGAAGACCTACGTGGTCATAGGTGAGTGTGTCGGCAAATGCGATCTCGGACAGTTGGGACAGCGCGTGCCCGTCGGGAACGACCAGCACCAGGCGGTCATGCCGATAGGGGATGGTCTGCAGGCCTTCTGTGCGCACCAACCCGGCGACGATGCCGATGTCGGTTTGTCCTGCAGTAACGGCCCGGATGATGTCGTTGGAAAGTCGCTCTCGCAAGTCGATATTCACGTCCGGATGACCGAGCAGGTATTTGCGCAGAACCGGGGGCAGGTACTCGCCCAGTGCGGTCGTGTTTGCATACACGCGTACATGGCCTTTGATGCCACTGGCATATTCCTGCAAGTCGCCACGCAGATGTTCAATTTGACCCAGGACCATGCGGGCGTGATGCACAAAAGCCTGCCCTGGCGGTGTCAGGGTTACTCCCTGGCTGGTGCGGTTGAGCAGTTTTGCGCCAATGCCCTCTTCCAGGTTCTTGATGCGCGTGCTGGCTGCCGGCAGGGAAATAAAGGACAACTCTGCGCCTTTTGTCATGCTGTCGGCCTCGGCGATATTGGCCATCAGGCGCAGGTCAAAAAGATCAAAGTGCATGGCCATCGGGAAATTGTATGCCACCACCGACGGGTCCACTGGCAGCTATGCCTCAAGTTGTTGCTGCCGCCATTTTGGCTCTGGCCAGGACCTGTTGCGCCAGAGCCAGCACCGGAGGGTCGATCATCTTTCCGTCAACACTGACGACGCCAGCGTCTGACTTTTCCATCGCCAGCACGACCCGCTGCGCCCAATCAACCTCTGCTGCCGCAGGGGTCAACGCCGTGTGCACGATGGCCACCTGGGAGGGGTGGATGCAGAGCTTGGCCGAGAAGCCGAAGCGGCGGCTGCGCTCAGTGGCGGCCTGCAACAAGGCCAGATCCGACACCGACGTTGTGACGCCATCCACCGGTGGGGCCAGGTTGGCACGACGTGAAGCCACGACGATCGCCCAGCGCGCCGGAGCCAGTTCCTGTTCGTCGGCACCGCAGCACATCCCCAGGTCTGCCTGCAGATCGATATGACCCAAACCCAGCCGGACCACTTGAGGCGCATGGGCAAGCGAGTCGATGCTGTGAAAACCTTCGGCGGTTTCCAGCAGCGGCAACAGGCCCAAGCCCGGACAGGCAGATGCCACAGCAGCGACCGATTCGGCGCTCTGTGCTTTTGGCACCACCACCCCGGCGACGCTATATCGGCCGAGGCCGGCGAGTAGAGCCAGATCGTCATCGTGCCAGGGCGTGCCCTGCGCATTGATGCGCACCAGAATGCGAGCGCGTTCCCCGTCGCTCAAAGTTGGCAGGGTGTCAAGCAGCGCAGTGCGGGCCTGCGCCTTGGCGGGGATCGATACGGCGTCTTCCAGGTCGATGATGATGGCATCGGCACCGCTCGCCAGCGCCTTGGCGTAGCGCTCAGGTCGATCTCCGGGCACGAACAAAAAGCTGCGCGCCATCGACCATATCGGCGTTGCACAATCGCTCATAGGGCAGGCTCCAACAATGCTGACACTTGCGGCCAATCGGCCACAGACCATAACGCTTTCACTGCGTGCTCCATTTCAGCGCGAGAGGCGCCCCCGCTGAAAGCAGCAAGGCGCAGCGCCTTCGCCGTGATCTCGTCGCGCTCAAGCGTGTTTCCTGGGTCGCCCTTGGGCTCCTCCACGCGACCATGCAGCACACGGCCATCGGTGGTCTGCACCGTGACCTTGCCGATCCAGCGCAACGGGTAGGCCGCGTCCACTTCGGCGTCCAGCGTCATCTTCACCTTGTCGCGCAGACTGCGTGTGGTTTCACTCAGGAAATGCTGGTCAAACTCAACCAGACCGGCATGTCCATACTGGGCGACCAAGGCCAGCACCGTCCCCATGGAAAACTTGCTTTGATGCACCGTGGCTGGATCGACCACCGGGCCCAGCACGTCCAATGCGCCCTGATGCACGTGGGTGATGACCTGGGCAAGGTCCTGCAGTTCAAGCCGATCTCTGTGCATGACTTGCAGCAGGGCGTCAGCAGCCGGATGGGTATGTCGGCACGAGGCGTGGTACTTAAAGGATGTTTCCGCCGTCGCCCAACGCTTGCCCAGGCTGTCGTTCAGGCGCGTCGCATCGGCATCTTTTGACATGCCCGCCGCCATCCCCTGCGGGCCTTCCAGGATTTCGGCGGCACCGGTGAAGCCGTCGCGCGCCAGGTAGGCTGACATCAGGCCCGCCGCTGCGGCATGTGCCGTGTGCAGTTGTTTGCTGTCGGCTGCCGTGCGCAAGAATTCCCATAAGCCAGCGGACTGGGTTCCGGCCGAGCCGAAGGCGTGCTGCATTTGACGCGCATCCAGTCCGAGGAGGTTTCCCACCGCAGCCGCAGCGGCCAGCGTGCCCGCCGTGCCGGTGGTGTGAAAAACCTTGTAGTGAGAGCGGCCCAGGAACGCACCGACGCGGATGCCCACCTCGTAGCCAGCGACCGAGGCCGCGAGCATTTGTTTGCCACTCACCCCCAGCGCCTGTGCCACGGCCACAGCGGCCGGGAACACCACCGTGGCCGGATGGAACACGGAGCCATTGTGTACGTCGTCCTGCTCGGCCACATGCGAGGCCGCCGCGTTGGCCATGGCTGCGAGGTAGGGGCTGGAACGCTTGCGGCTGGTGATGATCTCGGAAGGACCGCTTGGTCCCCCCATGGATTGGGCGAAGCGGGTGATGGCCTCAACCGGGCGCGCACCGTGGCCTGCCACCGCAGAACCAAACCAGTCCACCAGCAGATCGTTGGCCTTGCGGACCACCGGCGCCGGGATCGCGTCAAAGCGCAGATGCGCTGCAAATGCGGCCAGTTCGGCGGTGGCAGAAGTCATGGATGGCATCCTTTCAAATCAATTCAAGCAGGCTTCAGATGGCCTGCGTCTGGCGCAGCGCAGCGATCGATTCGCTGTCCAGACCCAACTCGCGCAGGATGGCTTCGGTGTGCTGGCCCACGGCCGGCACCGGATCCATACGGTAGTCATAGCGATTGTTTCGAGCCGGTGGTAGCAGCGCCGGTATCTCGCCTTGGGGCGAGCCCACGGTCTGCCAGCGCTTTCGGGCCAGCAGCTGCGGGTGCGCCCAGACACCCGCCATGTCGTTCATGCGCGCGTTTGCGATCCCCGCCTGGTCCAGCCGCGCCACAACCTGCGCCGCCGTCAGTGGCGCAAAGGCTTCCACGATGACGGCTTTGAGCGTCGCGCGGTTCTCGTTGCGCCGCGCATTGCTTTCAAAGCGCGGGTCCGACGCCAGTTCCGCAGCCTGTAGCACCACAGTGCAAAACAGCTTCCACTCGCGCTCGTTCTGCAAGCCCAGCATGACGGTGTCGCCGTCCCCGGTCGGGAACGGGCCATAAGGGTAGATGCTGGCGTGCGAGGCCGCCGTGCGGGGTGGCGCTGACGCACCTTCGAAGGCGTAGTAGAGCGGGTAGCCCATCCACTCACCGAGAGCCTCCAGCATGGACACATCGATGTGACTGCCCTGTCCAGTGCGGCCACGCAGCAGCAGTGCCGACAGGATGCCGCTGTAGGCATACATGCCGGCGGCGATATCGGCGATCGAGTTTCCGGCCTTGGAGGGATCGTCAGGAGTTCCTGTAACCGACAGCATGCCGGCCTCGGCCTGGATCAACAGGTCATAGGCCTTCTTGTCGCGGTAGGGTCCATCCTCTCCGTAGCCCGAGATGTCGCAGACGATCAACCCAGGATGCGCTGGCGCCAGCGTCGCGTAGTCCAGACCCATGCGCGCTGCAGCGCCCGGTGCGAGGTTTTGCACCAGCACATCGGAAGCGCCAAGCAATTGCTTCAAGACTGCCTGTGCGCCCGCTTGCTTGAGATCGAGCGCCAGACTTTCCTTGGAGCGGTTGGTCCAGACGAAATGGGAGGACTGGCCGTGCACCCGCTGATCGTAGGCGCGCGCAAAGTCGCCCGCTCCCGGACGCTCGACCTTGATCACCCGCGCGCCAAGATCGGCCAAATGGCGTGTGCAAAGCGGTGCTGCAATCGCATGTTCGAGCGAGACAATGGTGATGCCGTCGAGGGGACGAATCATGTTTTTTCAGAAGGAGCGCGGCAACCCGAGGATGTGCTCGGCGACATAGGAATAGATCATGTTGGTCGAGATCGGCGCCACCTGGTACAGGCGCGTTTCGCGGAATTTACGCTCGACATCATATTCGCAGGCAAAGCCGAAGCCGCCGTGGTACTGGAGGCACACGTTGGCAGCCTCCCAACTGGCCTTGGCCGCCAG
>CAIYGK010000665.1 GCA_903925725.1 uncultured beta proteobacterium
GGCATCTTCACCACCGGCTACTGGGGCCATCCGGCCATGAAGCTCTCGCCCGAGGTGAATCTGCTGGCAGTGGCGCATTACCTGCAGGCACTTGAGGTGCAACGCAAGGCGAACAAGATTGTCTCGATTCTGGGCTCCAAGACGCCGCACATCCAGAACGTCGCGGTCGGTGGTGTCGCCAACCCTCTGGCTACGGATTCGCAAGCGGTGCTCACAGTGGAGCGCCTGATGGCCATCAAGGGCTGGATCGACGAGCTCGCCGATTTTGTCAAGAACGTCTACCTGATCGACGTCGCTGCGGTCGGCGCCTTCTACCCCGAATGGACGGCGATTGGCAAGGGCGTTACCAACTATCTGTCGGTGCCCGACATTCCACTCGATACCAAGGGAACACAGTTCGCCTACCCGGGCGGCTTCATCGAAGGCGGGGACCTGGCAACGCGCAAGCCGATCAGTTCCTTCAACGACGAATACTGGATGAAGGGCGTGCAGGAGGCAGTCAAGCATTCCTGGTACAAGGACAATGCGGCTGGTCCGCTGCATCCGTACAAGGGCGAGACGGTGCCAAATTACACGGACTTCAAGGACGATGCCAAGTACTCCTGGCTGAAGTCGCCGACCTTCTACGGCAAACCAGCGCAGGTCGGTCCACTGGCGCGCGTCCTCAACGGCCTGGCCGCCGGCCACGCCCCGACCACCAAGTACGCGACAGCGGCGCTCGATACCGTTTCGGCCTTGGCCAAAACCAAGATCGGTCTGGGTGCCATGCACTCAACCATTGGACGTCACGCGGCGCGAGCCATTACGTGCTGCGTCAACGTCGATATCCTGGCTGACCAGTGGACCGCACTGCTCACCAACATGGGCAAGGGCGACCTGACCACCTTCAACAAGCCAGTATTTCCCAAGGACGAAGTGATGGGCGTGGGGATCCACGAGGCGCCACGCGGTGCGCTATCGCACTGGGTCGTCATCGACAACGGCAAGATCAAGAATTACCAGTGCGTGGTGCCTTCCACCTGGAACGCCTGCCCCAGGAATGAAAAGGACGAAGCCGGACCCTACGAATCCTCGCTCGCTGGTACGCCGATTGCCGATCCTGAAAAGCCGCTGGAAGTGCTTCGCACGATCCACTCTTTCGATCCCTGCATCGCCTGCGCCATCCACCTGACCGACAAGGACAGCGGATCGGCAATTTCGATCAAGGCGGTTTAAGCTCGGGTTACCATCGAAGGGTCGGCCACTTGCCGGCCCTTTTCCTTTGTTGGGCTTTGCTCTATGCGCGCAGTCGTTCTCGGTATCGGCAACATCATCCTGACCGATGAAGCAGCGGGCGTGCGCGCCGCTGAAATGCTGGAGCGCCACTACCGCATGCCAGACAACGTGCAGATCATCGACGGCGGCACCTCCGGCATGGAGATGATCGAGGATCTCTCCAACCTCGATTTCCTGATCGTCATCGATGTCGTCAAGACCGGCCAGGCAGCTGGTACTGTCGTGAAAATTGCCGGCGATGAGATTCCTGTTTTCTTTCGCCGCAAGCTCTCACCGCACCAGATCGGTCTGCCCGACGTGCTGGCGAGCCTGGAACTGCTCGATGCCATGCCGAAGGAAATCATCGTACTTGGCGTCGAGCCAATCTCACTTGAACTAGGCATGGAGATGACCGATACAGTGTCTGCCAAAGTGCCACTGCTGGTCGAAATGTCGGCAAGCGAGCTCCGTGCTCGCGGCTACCTGCTCGAAGCGCTGACAGCCAGGGCCGTGTGAAATGTGTCTTGCGGCTCCCTCGCTTGTGCTTGAAGTTCATGATGGCTTGGCGCTCACCGAGTGTTTCGGACAGCAGCGCCAGGTCAGCCTTATGCTGCTCGACGAAGCGGTGGCCGTTGGCGACTATGTACTGATCCAGGCCGGCGGCTTTGCCTTTGAGCGCATCGAACCAGAACGCGCCCGTGAGGCCCTGGCACTAATGGAAAAACTGATGGCAGAAGGTGCGGACGCGAGACAGTGGGGAACCCCGGCATGAGCTTTCGTGCCCATCAGCACAACCCGGCTGAGCTGGTTGAACAGACCTTCTCTCGCATCCAGCGTGAGCAAATGGTGGACGTTCCCATTCTCAATCCCTTGCTTGCGGTCGAGGCGATCGACTTCCAGCGTTGGCAGGCTCATTGGTTGGGCATTGTCATCACGCCTTGGTGCATGAGCATCCTGCTGCTTCCAGGCACCCAGGAGAACTGGGTTGACGCCGGCCAAAACAAGCGCCGCTTCGTCAAGTTCCCAGCCGGGGACTTCCCCTTTCTTGGTGGCGCCGAAGCGGAACTCGGTGAATACCAGAGTTGTTCGCTTTTTTCTCCCATGGACAGGTTTCCGACCCAGCGTGAAGCGACCCAGACTGCGCGCGCATCCTTGATCGGCTTGTTCAGCGTGCCAGCCGCGGCGTCAGTCAGCGGCACAGAAAAGCCGATGGAGAAGCCGGGGCTGTCGCGCCGGCGCTTCTTTGCCTTGCGCTAAGCTTGGCGTCTGTACCAGCTGATGAATAAGGGTTTGAGCATGTCGACGATTTCTGACTTCAACACTGCGGCCCAGGCCGGTATGGACCGTGAGCACGAGGTTCAACTGGGCCTGCTGCGCACGGTCTGCAAGGCGGTGCGGGAACAGCGCGATGCCGGTGAAGTCGCGCAACAACTTGAACAACTCATCGCCTACTGCGAGGCCCATTTCGTTTCCGAAGAATTGATCATGCGGCAAAACAGCTTCGATGAGTACGAGGACCACGCCGACGATCACTGCCACATGATGGACCTGCTCAGAGTGATCGCGATCGACCAC
>CAIYGK010000666.1 GCA_903925725.1 uncultured beta proteobacterium
GGCTTCCTTCGGCGAGCTCGGGTCAAGCGCCGGGATCTTGGAGAAGAGCGAGAACAACCGCGAATCCTGCTCGGTTTGTGACGAGTGCTGTCCGGGGTCATCGGCGACTATCAGAACCAGACCGCCCACCACGCCGACATAAGCAGCGGAAAGCGCCGCATCCGCGGCCACGTTGAGCCCCACCTGCTTCATGGCCACGGCAGCGCGCTTGCCGGCATAAGCCGCGGCCAGTGCGGTCTCCAGAGCGACCTTCTCATTGGTTGACCACTCGGCGTAAACCTTGACGCCGAGTTCGTTCCCGAACTCGACCACGGCCGGCAGTATTTCGGAGCTTGGCGTGCCCGGATAGGCGCTCAGGAACTGGCAGCCCGATTCCACCAGGCCTCTGGCAATGGCCTCGTTCCCCAGCATCACGCGGTGGTCACTGGTGTTCATCGTCCGGCCCTCAGTTGTCGATATCCGAAGGCGGCGGCTGTGTGGTCATCGGTACACCTCTGTCTGAATGAAAGAGGGCAAAGATAAGTCAGTTTTCAAACGCGTGGTGTCGGTTATTTGCGACACGCTTGAAATTTCATGGTGACGGGCAAATACCTACTGATTGGCTGCTGCGGAGTCGTCATCGTGGTCAAGTCAGCCAACGACTCCTGACGACCGCATCCTGTTTGCAAAATGGTTTTCGATTGCGACCCTGGATTTTGCGATGAGATCTGCAACGGTCACTCAACGATCAAAGTGCACTTTTCTCTCTGTGCGGCTCCAGCGACAGCGGTCGGTCACAATATTCAGCCACCCAAAAAAGTATTCATGGAAACCCTAAAGTTTTCCAAAAGAACGTCGATAAAAGGATGACGTGGGCTGCACGAAGGTCTGGTTTTTGCCTTATCCGGCGAAACGTCATTCGACAGTGCAGTGGCAAGAGTGGTTCGCCACGGTCAGCTCTCTGGCAAGCCAATTACATGAGTTGAATGGACAGCCATGAGAGAGCGCTACGGTGGTGTGGCTATAGTAGGATTGAAATCGTTGTCCTTATGACAGAGCGACGAGATCACTGCCGGAAATCCAGATACAGTTTTCACAATCATCGTGCTACAGACTTCTATCCGCGCGCTCTTATCGCCTCAAGGTGATCTTGAAGACTTCAGTGCGTGGCGCGATCGCATCCTGTCGCTGCTCCTTATTTGCACACTGGTCTTGGGTTCTCTCGTCGCAGTTCCAAGCATTCTTGTTGCGCTGTCCGTAGGTCTCTGGGCAGTCGCATTGGTTGACGCCATCGCATTGGGCTGGGGTCTGACAATCTGGCTCAAACGCTCGTTGTCGTTTCGTGCCCGTGCCTGGAATTATTGTGTAATCCTTTACTTCCTTGGCCTCGCTCTTTTGGTCACCGCAGGGGTGGCAAGTCAGACCTATTTAATTGCCTTCCCCGTGATGACCGCGCTGTTGCTTGGGTTTAGGCCAGCCTTGTTTGCCCTTGCCCTGAACGCGGTCACGCTTCCTGCCATCGGTTATTCTTTCAATGGCGACCTTCATATCAAGGGGTTGAATCCTCAGCCCCTTCTGGAATGGATGGTGATCACCGTCAACTTCACGTTCGTCAGCGCTATGCTCACGATTTCAATCGTGGTGCTGCTCAACGGACTGGAAAAGTCTCTGGCAAAGAGACGGGATAGCGAGCGGCGTTACCGCACGCTGATTGAATGGACGCCTGAGCCGCTAGCTGTGCATGACGGCGAAACGTTTGTTTACGTCAATCCGGCTGCCGTCGAGTTGTTTGGTGCGACGTCTGCACAAGATCTAGTGGGTAAATCGATTTACGATGTGATTCACCCAGATTCCCAGAAGATTGTCCAGGGGCGGCTGAATATTCACAGGCAGCAAGCCGGCACCTTACCGTCGAGAGAGCAAAAATTGCTCAAAATCGATGGATCGACCATCATCGCCGAAGTGCGGAGTGCCCGGATTACTTTTGATGGTAAGGATGCTATTCAAATCGCCCTTCACGACATCACGGAGCGTAAGGCGGCACAGGACCAAGTCCAGCAACTGGTGTTCTCTGATCCGTTGACGGGCCTGTCAAACCGCCGGTTTCTTATGGAGCGGCTTAAACAAGCACTGACTGCGACTATTCGTCGCCAGCGTCTGGGGGCGTTGGTGTTTGTAGATCTGGATAACTTCAAGACCTTCAATGAAACGCAGGGACAAGAGCAGGGCGACCATTATTTGCAGCACGTCACCGAGCGGCTGCGCCATTGCATCCGCGAAGGCGACACTGTGGCCCGCTTTGGTGGTGACGAGTTTGTCGTACTGCTGGAAGAACTCAACGGAAATCCACAGGACGCAGCTACTCAGGCCGAGACTATCGGCGAAAAAATTCTTCGATCACTCAGCCAGCCCTACGAGTTTGGCAGTTCTGAACACTACGGCACTGCTAGCATTGGCATCACCTTGTTTGGCGACGAGCACGGCAGCACTTCCGATCCGTTAATGCAAGCTGAACTGGCGATGTACCAGGCAAAAGCCGCCGGTCGCAACGTCCTTCGATTCTTCGATCCGCAGATGCA
>CAIYGK010000667.1 GCA_903925725.1 uncultured beta proteobacterium
AGAAAAGGCTTCTCATAGACCTTGGCGGTGAGCGGCTTGTATTCGATCAACTGGAACAGGTCGTTTTCAAACACGACGGCGCCTTCGGTCGTCGCAACGTTCTTGCCGACCTCAAAAACACTTTCATCGGTCATCGAAACATGACCCTGGCGCATATCGTGAATCAGATTGCCAAGACCTTTGGCAATGCTTTCGCCCTGTGTCTCGATCGCCAACTTCTGTGCCTCGGCATTGAAGGCCAGAAAGTTGCTTGGCGCTGCAGCAGCCGTCAACTGCTCGACTGCGAAGCGGATACGAGCGCGCGTCTTGGCATCCGCCTGCACGGCGTCGACCAGCCCCATCAGGGTGCGTGCGTTGAGCAGGTAGGCCGCCGCTGAAAACGAAGCCACCGGGTTGCTGTCCCAGGCCTGGGTCGCAAACCGTTTGTCCTTGGGCGACTGTGTGCCGTGCACGCCTTGCGTCCACAGACCTGCCACATCTCTGAGGTACTGCTGTTGCAATTCCTGCAACTTCTCCGGCGCAAAACTGATGGCCGGTAGCTTGGATAGCTTTGCCGCGCCGCCAGCACCCGCTGCGCCTAGATCGACATTTTGCAAAGCCGTCAGGGCCTGCGTCCAATTGTCAGCCAGCGATTGCTGAAACTGTTGCGCTGATTGCGCCCAAAAATCAGGGGATTCCTTCGTCATCTTGTGTCCTGTTTACTTAGCCTGTTCAAGTACAAACCCGAGTATCTCAAATCCAGCCCTTCAAAATACTGACATTGTCCCGCGGTTCAGAGAGTGCCAGCTCAGTCAGGCAAGCCAGACGCACGCTGCCATTCGGCCGCAGACACGATCCCGTCGGTAAGAAAAATAGCGCTCCGCATTGCTTAAGGTACACCAACTTGGGCTACCGTCATTTCCATAAATCTCCCTCACCCCAAGGGACCTCAGGCGAAGTCGAGCCAGACCCTGCAGATCCGCCAGCCATTTTTCGCCCGACTGCGCGACAAACATCGCTGCAGCGTCCAGGTGCTGCGATACGAAGGCATCGCGCACGTCTGCTCCGACCACAAAGGCCAGCGGTCCGATGCAAGGGCCAAGCCAGGCCAGAATATCTGATCGATCTTCCTGCGCGTCGGAACCCCGCAGCGCGTTGAACGAGGACAGAACAGATTCAAGAATTCCGCCTCCGCCGTGCCCCGCCAAGCCGCGCCATCCGGCATGCGCCGCGGCCACCACGCTGCCGCGCTGATTGGTCAGCAACACCGGCAGACAATCGGCGACCATGACGGTGCAGGCAAGTCCGGGTCGTCGAGTGATGCATCCATCTGCCTCGGCGCTGGTGTCGGGCGCATCGAGCAACTCGACGGTCTTTGTTCCATGCACCTGCGTGAGAAAGCAGGCCCGGGCGCCCAGGGTCTGCTGCAACAAGGCGCGGTTGGCAGCGACGGCGATCTGGCTATCACCCACATGGTCACCCAAATTGAGGCAATCAAAAGGCGCTTTGGATACGCCACCAACCCGCGTTGTGCAGAGGGCGCGCACTTGAGGCGGGGCCGGCCATTGCGGTTCAAGCCAGTCCATCAGTGCCGCCGACCCTGCCACCAAACTTTGACGGACTGCTTCAAGATCTGGGCTGTGCGCCAGACCGAAGATCTTCTGACTTCTGCCAGCACGGCGTCCTTCCATGCCTTCCAGCGCGGATAGCACCAGGCGAACCAGCCCAACTTCATCAGCGCTGGTTGCGTCAACTGGAACAGTCGGGCCATGATGGCCGTTCCGCCGATCTTTGCGCTGAGCAAGAGCACCAACCCCAGCACGGTCTGTCCTTTGCCGAACAGGTACAGCGCCAGCAGTTTCACCGGCAGCAGGGTCAGAACCGGCAAACCAAAAACCAGCAATGCCGAACGCGGCGACAAGCGCGCGATTCTTCGCTCCAGCGCTGCCCATAGGGGCAAACGAGCCAGCCGTGCAAAGAAGGCCGCCAGAGGTTCCCAGCCCCACTCCTCAAACAGCAGCAAGGCAGCGAACAGGAAGAAGAACAGTCGCTGGAAGAACCTTCTCAGGATTTGCATTTCAGACGCCGGTGGGATGCACCTTATCGTAGGCCAGCAACAACTTGCGGTGCATTTCACAGCCGTCAAGACGCAACCCCGGCGAAGGCAAGCCCATGAAGCGGTCCGTCTGCATGATCAGGGCGTGCGCCTGCGCCACGGCACCGGCGCCGTACAGTTGACGCAAGGCATCCAGGTAGGGGCCGCTGTCGCCCATGTCCGCCAGGTTGATCAGAGTCTCAATGCAGGCGTAAACACCGCGACGCTGCGCGTTGAGCTGATCGAAGTGCCGGATCCAGTCGCAGCCCTCCAGCGTTGCCGCCTCGTCGCCGACGGCAAGTGCCAGCAGCGTCTTGAGTTCGCCGATGCGCAAGTCGCTCCAGAACGATCCGGCGTCTGCCGCCAGTCCGATGACCGCTGCCACCGGACGTTGGTCAGCCAAAGCAGACTCATTCAATGTCTCCAGCAGATCAGTACATTCCTGGTCGTCCAGATCGCCCAGGTTCAGGATCGCCTCGCGAATGTCATTGCCAACGCTGTTGTTCTCGAACTCAAGGTCGTCCAGCGGGTAGATCTCCGACATACCCGGCACCAGCACGCGGCAGGCGTACACACCCAGATGCGTAAAGTCGGCAATATAGACATCGAATCCATCGCGCTGGATGCGATCAATTGACCACGCGTAGTCTTCGGCCGTGCTGTTGCTGCAGTTCCAGTCACAAAACTCGAAATCAGGCTGGTCACCAAGAAATTTCCAGTGAATGACACCACTGGAATCGACGAAATGAATTTCGATATTGGTTGAACTGGCAACCTCCTCCAGATCGAAGCCGGGTATCGGGAAGCCCGCCAGCGCGTCCAGTGCGCGACCCTGCAACAGTTCTGTCAAAGCCCGTTCCAATGCAATCTCGAAGCGCGGGTGCGCGCCGAAACTGGCGTAGCAGCCCTGATCCTGCGGATGCAGCAGTGTCACATTCATCACCGGGTACTGCCCACCCATGGAAGCATCCTTCACAAGAATGCCAAAACCGGCGGCACGCAGTGCATCAATACCGGCGGCAATGCGCGGGTAGCGGCCGATCACCTCTTCGGGCACATCGGGCAGGCACAATCCTTCGCTGATGATGCGGAACTTGATATACCGCTCGAAAATCTCCGACAGGGCCTGGGTTCGCGCTTCGGCCTGGGTGTTGCCAGCCGACATGCCGTTACTGACGTACAGGTTGCCGATGATGTTGACCGGGAACCAGGTGATGGCACCGTCGCTCTGACGCACGTAAGGAATGGCACAAATGCCGCGCTCGACGTTTCCCGAGTTGAACTCCACCAGGCTGCTGGCTTCAACCGTGCCCTCAGGGTTGTACAGGACTTGCAGTTCCGGGTTCAGCAGTTCTGCCGGCCAGGCAGCATTTGGCTCCACCGCAAACCAGCGCTCCTGCGGGTAGTGCACATAGGGTCGATCAGCAATATCCGGCCCCAGGTAGTAATGCGTCCAGAAATAGTTGGTCGAGAGGCGCTCCAGGAATTCACCCAGCGCACTGGCCAGACAGGCCAGCCGTGTGGCACCTTTGCCGTTGGTGAACAGCAGCGGGCAATCCCGATCCCGGATGTGCACCGACCAGATGCCCTCCACCGGATTGAGCCAGCTGCGCTCCTCGATGTGAAAACCAAGGGCCTGCAGACGCGTTTGCAGCGTGTTGATGGTGGACTCAAGCGAGGCGTCTTTGCCGGGGATGAAGTTTTCGGTGTGCATGGATACCAGCATACCGCACGCGAAGCTAAACTCGGCGTAACTGCCGCTGCAATCGCCATAATGGAGCCATTCATGATCCTCGAACTCGCCGACATCCGTATCCACCCAGGTCAAAACGCCGCCTTTGAGGAAGCCATAGAACGGGGCCTTCAAACCGTGATTCCCAAGGCCAAAGGATTTCAGGGTTACAAGGTGAATCGCGGCATTGAAAGCGCTGAGCGCTACGTCCTGCAGATATTCTGGGAAACACTGGAAGACCACACCGTGGGTTTTCGCCAATCACCCGCGTTCAGCCAATGGCGCGCCATCGTCGGTCCGTTTTTCGCAAGCCCTCCAGTCGTAGAGCACTTTGAGCTCGTCGGCAAATCCACCTGAAGAAAGAGTTCCGTCATGAGCTATGTTTTTACCCCTGCCCCGGTCGTCTCGGTCCCCGTCACTGGCAGCGCACTGGGCTTCCCGGTGCATCGCATTTACTGTGTGGGAAGAAACTACGAGGAACACGCCAAGGAGATGGGCTTCAGCGGTCGCGAAGCCCCCTTCTTCTTCATGAAGCCGGCCGATGCCGTGCTCGTGGTCAAGCCAGGTGAAACGGGGAGCATGCCCTACCCCAGCCTGACCAAGAGCCTGCATCACGAAATCGAACTGGTGGTGGCGCTCGGCAAAGGCGGCAAGAACATCAAGGCCGCCGACGCACACAAACACATCTTTGGCTACGCCGTCGGTCTCGACATGACACGCCGCGACCTGCAAAACGAAATGAAGAAGCTCGGCCGTCCGTGGTCCATCAGCAAAGGCTTTGACTACTCGGCACCGATCGGCATGATCACCCCGGCAGCCGACGCGCCCGACATCGCGAGTGCCGAAATTTTGCTGCAGGTGAACGGCCAGCAGCGCCAGCGCAGCCAAATCTCCAAACTGATCTGGAACATCAGCGAAGTCATTGAACACCTGTCAGCGGCTTGGGAACTCCAAAGCGGCGACCTGATCTACACCGGCACGCCAGAGGGCGTTGCGGCGGTCGTATCTGGCGACAGCATGAGTGCTGGTATTACGGGCCTGCAATCCATCACCGTCGCGGTCGTATAGTTCCCACCGCACCGCGACCATGCTTCGCAAGCCGATCAAACACTGCAGGGACTGCGGTGCTGCCGCGGTCTATCGCATTCCCGACGATGGCGACACCAAGGCGCGCGCTGTCTGCCCGGTCTGCAACTGCATTCAGTACGAAAACCCCTTGATCGTCGTCGGGACCGTGCCCTATTGGGGCAGCAAGGTCTTGCTGTGCAAGCGTAATATTGAACCGCGTTGGGGCAAGTGGACGCTGCCAGCGGGATTCATGGAACTGAACGAAACCGTGGCCGAAGGCGCCGCCCGTGAAACGGTGGAAGAATCGGGCGCGCAGTTTGAGCTGGAAGGTTTCTTCTCTTTGCTCAACGTGCCCCGCGTCGGCCAGGTCCATATGTTCCATCTGGCGCGTCTGCTCAGCGACAGCTTCAACCCCGGCTACGAGACCATGGAAGCGCGCCTGTTTTCTGAAGAAGAAATTCCCTGGGACCAGATTGCATTCAGGACAGTGAAAGAGACTCTGGAACACTATTTCCGCGACCGCGCAGCCGGCCATTTCGATTTCCATGCTGTCGATGTTGTTTGAGCCACAGGCCGCCAGCATGGACCGCCTGCAGTTCTGGTTTTACCGAGTCGGCGGTTATCTGCTGCTCAACGTGATGGACGAACCGGCCTGGCTGGCACTGATGTTCTGCTAGGGGCGCATCCCATGCTGCCCTGCTAGGTTGTGCTGGATCTGGAGGCCACCGGTGGTAGCCCCTAACGCGACCGGATGATGCACGATGCACCGGCCTTTGCCACGGTTGCGCCACACCTGACGTTGAAGCCGCCTCAAGTCAGTTGACGGCGTTGCAGGTATTGTTTGTGCAGGCTCCTGGAAACGACGGCAACAAGCACAAACGCCAAAACGCCGGCCAACCCCATGACCGCATCGCAGTACAAACCTGCATTACTGCCCGACTTCTCGTAGAAGAACCCGTTCAAGATGCCCATGTAGGCAATTGGTGTGTTCGACAGGGACGCAAAAATACTGTACTTGGTGGCGGCAGCCCCGGTGCCGATTGCTTCCAGCGTGACAGCAGTAAAGGCTGCGTAACACAAGCCAGCGATGAAACCATAGGCCAGGACAAACACATAATACATAGTCAAATTGTGCGGTGCCCACGCCATCAGGACGGCGCAGATCGACATGATGATGCCGAATGCGGCATACGCGAGCTTGCGGTCCATGCGATCACAGAAATAGCCACCAACCATGCAACCGAAAGCCGACAGCACGCCGCTTAGCGCGCCGCTGGTGACTGCAACATCGTTGGCACTGGCACCCCATTCGTTAGCAAACAGTGGAAACAGGTTTCCCGCGGCGCCAGATCCGATCGGCAGAAAACAAATAAGCAGTCCGAGATAGCCCACGCGCGAACTCGCAACTTGCCACAAATCGAGAAGGACGCGTTTGACGGTGCGCCACAATGGTGCCAAATCCCGTCGTGCAACCGTAGCCAGTGGTTCATCCGAAAGATCGGGCAAGTGCGGTTCGGGCTCGGTCGTAAACAGGATCGCCAAACCAGTGAGCAGGCAGAGAATTGCCAGTACGACGCCAGGAAGCCATGCGTGCGTCGTGTTTTCTGCAATGACCAGAGCCAACCCACCGCCCAGACCACCACCCCCCAGATTGCCCGCCTGAAACCAG
>CAIYGK010000668.1 GCA_903925725.1 uncultured beta proteobacterium
AGTACCCCTGCTGGTGTGGCTCCAGCAACTGCCGCGGCACACTGCTGGCACCCAAACGCCGTCGCGAATAGAAAGTGCGATGAATCGCGCATTGGATTGGCCGGCACAGCAGATCGAGCAGGCCCTTGCGCCCGATCTGCCGGGCTTTCGTTTTGAGGTGATGAAGCAGGTGGATTCGAGCAACAGCGAGTTGATGCGCCGCGCACGCAACGGACAAATGCAGGCCGTGCTGTTGGTGGTCGAGCAACAGAGCGCGGGCCGTGGTCGCCTTGGCCGTCAGTGGTCCAGTGACCTTGCATTCTCCCTTGGCCTGCCCTTGGCGCCGCATGATTGGTCCGGACTGTCACTGGCTGTCGGCCTGAGCATTGTCCAGAGCCTGCACCCCGATCTGCGCCTCAAATGGCCGAACGATGTCTGGTGGCACGGGCGCAAGATGGCCGGAATCCTGATCGAAACGGCCAGTTTCGGGATCAACCGGTATGTTGTGATCGGCGTAGGCATCAACATCCGACCTCGCGACAGTAGCGGCCTGTCTACACCACCGGCTTGTTTGCAGGAGTTGCTGCCGACTCTCGAACTACCTCAAGTGCTGCTGAAAATCGCGGTGCCACTGGTACAAACCATCAAGTTGTTCGAGAGGGTTGGCTTTGCCCCATTTCAGGCTGGCTTCAATAGCCGCGATGCACTGTCCATGGCGCCAGTGGCACTCAGTGACGGCACATCAGGTGTCGCGCAAGGCGTTGATTGCTGTGGCGCGTTGCAGCTTGAAACATCGCGTGGCTTGCTGAGTGTGACCAGCGCCGAGGTCAGCGTGCGTCCGCTTGCAGCATCGTCTGGTAAGACTGATTGATTTCTTATATGCTGAGGCTCTTGGCTCTGTCTCTGCTGCTGATCAACGGCCTCTATTTCGCATGGACGCAAGGAGCCTTTCCAGCTTTGGGACCGGAACAACAAACTGAACCACAACGCTTGCAGCGCCAGCTCAAGCCGCAGGCCCTGCGTGTGCTCACGGGTCAGGAATTGCGACTATGGGAGGCATCATCTGCTGTAACCGACAAATCAAGCGCGTGCCTGCAAGCAGGACCATTTGACGAAGCCCGAGGTGCAGCGCTGCGCACAGCCTTGGCGTCAGTCCTGCCGCCCGGGTCCTGGTCACTGAGCACCGTGACAGAGCCGGGACGCTGGATTGTTTACATGGGCAAATATGCCAGCCCTGAGGCGCTGGCGAAGAAGCGCTCCGAACTGGCGTCCTTGAATTTGCGCTTTGAGCCCCTGACCGACCCGGCCCTGCAGTGGGGTCTGTCTCTCGGTGGCTTTGAAACGCAGGCGGCCGCAGATGCGGCATTGGCCAGTTTGAGTCAGCGTGGCGTGCGCACGGCCCATGTGCTGCGGGAGCGTGCGCCCTCCAACGGCATCATGCTGCGGCTGCCTGCCGCGGATGACTCGTTGCGGGCCCGCCTGGGTGACTTGCAGGCCGCTTTGGGCGGCAGGGCCCTGCTGGCTTGCAGGTAGTCTCTAGGCGTTGCCTGACTCGGCCACAAAGCGCACATTGAAACGGGCGCCAGGCGGCGTGTACCCGGGCCGTGTGTCCTCCATGGCTACAGTAGCATTGTGTAGATAGGCAATTTCCATCACGATGCGCAGACCCAAACCTGAGCCATCAACTTCTGTTCCCAAAGCACGGTAAAACGGTCGAAAGATCAGTTCCCGCTCGGCCACTGGGACGCCAGGTCCGGAATCTTCCACCTGCAGCACCAGAGTCTTGCCGAAGGGGTCGGTCAATACCCGGGCAGTGATCATTCCGGGCTTGTGAACGCTGGACGGCGTGTAATTGATGGCGTTATCCAGCAAATTGCGGATTAATTCCTTTATCAAAGTTGGATTGCCCGCCAGTTGGCCACCCTCAGCACCGGGCTGCGTTCCCTCAAAACCGAGGTCGATGTACTTTTCCATGGCGCGCGGCACGCAGTCCCGCACCACCTCCATCGTCAACTCGGCGAGATCGCAAGTGCTGCGCGGCATCGCCGAACCGCTACTCTCGGCCCGCGCCAGCGCCAGCAACTGGTTAACGGTGTGCGTGGCCCGTATGCTGGAGCGCCCAATCTGCCGCAAGGATTGTTTGAGCTCTTCCGTATTGGCACCCTCGCGCTGTGCCAGGTCCGCCTGCATGCGCAAGCCGGCAAGCGGGGTCTTGAGTTGATGGGCTGCGTCTGCCAAAAAGCGCTTTTGAGTGGCGATAGACTCTTTCAGGCGCATCAGCAAATCGTTGACTGAGGACACGAGTGGGGCGACTTCAAGCGGTACAGCCCGCGCATCAATCGGACTCAGATCGTCGGGTTTGCGCGCGCGTATCCGCTCTTCAAGTTGATTGAGCGGTTTGATGGCCTGCACAAGAGCCAACCACACGAGCAGCACTGCCATCGGCAGAATGACGAACTGAGGCAGCATGACACCCTTGACGATTTCGGTCGCCAGCACGGATCTCTTTTCAAGGGTTTCAGCTACCTGCACCAGAGCCGGTCGGCCGCCTGGCAACGGCAACTTGACCCAGGTGTAGGCAATCTTGACATCGACTCCATGAACTTCCGCGTCACGGATCCGGACCTCCCCGAAAAAGACCTTCTCGTCCTCGGCAGGCATAGGCAAATCACGTTCACCACTCAGGAACTCACCTCGGTCTCCCAGGACCTGGTAGTAGACCGTGTCTGAGTCATCGGCGCGCAATAGCTCTCTCGCTGGAAGCGGCAGGTTGAATTGAACGCGGTTGTTACTGACATTGACCAGTTGCGCGAGCGCACTGGCGTTGTATTCCAACGCCCTGTCAAATGGTTTGCCGGAGATGCTTTGCGCAACCAGCCAGGTCAGCACCAGACTGATGGGCCACAGCAAGAGCATGGGCGTTAGCATCCAGTCCAGAATTTCCCCAAACAGCGAGCGCTGTTCCTGATGAAAAATGTTCACTGGGTCACAAGTGCGATGATCATAAAGGCAGCCGCCGCGCCGGGCCGCCCCAAGCAAGGCCAGCCCCCTCGGGGGGCAGCGACCACACGAAGCGAGGGAGCGTGGGGGCCATATCCCTACGCCGGGATCTTTTCAAGACAATAACCGAGCCCCCGGACAGTAGCGATCCGAATCGGCCCCTTTTCTATCTTCTTGCGTAAGCGATGAATATAGACCTCGATCGCGTTATTGCTGACCTCTTCTCCCCACTCACAAAGCCGTTCCACCAGTTGGTCCTTGCTGACCAGGCGGCCCGCGCGCTGCAACAACACTTCAAGCAAGCCGAGTTCACGGGCCGACAATTCAACCATAACCCCGTCAATTGTCGCAACCCGGCCTGACTGGTCGTAAATCAGCGGGCCATGTTTGATCATGCTACTGGCCGTTCCCATTCCTCGCCGACCCAAGGCGCGCACGCGAGCCTCCAATTCCTGAAGGCTGAAAGGCTTTGCCATGTAGTCATCAGCACCATAGTCCAGCCCCTTGACACGCTCCTCGACGCTGTCGGCCGCCGTCAGGATCAAAACCGGCAGGGAGGAGCCGCGCGCCCGCAGTTTCTTCAAGACCTCCAGTCCGTGCATTCTGGGTATGCCCAGATCCAGAATCAGCAGGTCGAATTCGGTGTTGGTCATCAACGCTGCGTCGGCTTCGGTACCACTGGCGACGTGATCGACAGCAGCACCTGAACTGCGCAGTGTTCGCAACAGACCATCGGCCAGCACCTGGTCGTCTTCCGCAATCAGAATTCGCATATCTGTCTCCTAATCAGGTGAAAACCGGAGGCCGGCTATTCTTTATTCAGGCAATTCTAGGCGCACGCGAATCATCCTGTAATTTTCGCGACAGAAATCATGGCCTTACGCTGCATAGGCCTCCAGCCCCATTGCCATCACGGTGGCGACCTCTGCCCCAACGGCCGCCCTGAGTTCGTCCTGCGCCTGCGCGACGGCTTCACCAAAAGCTTGCAACCATGCCAGCCCAACCGGTGTGAACACAATGCGTCGCGCGCGCGCATCACGAGGATCAGCCATTCTGCCCACCAAGCCCCAGGCTTCACACTGCTCCACCAGTTTACCCATGGCCTGTTTGCTCACGCCGGCGCGCTGGGCCAGTTCCGTCAAACGCGACCCCTCCAGCGCCAGGTGACGTGTGATGTGGATGTGAGACGCACTCAGGCACCCTCGTGCAGCAAGATTTGACAGGGCCAGTGGAACACCGTCGTTTTGTGACATCAGGGACAGCACCCTGGCATCAAAGCGTTGCAAGGCCAGGCTTAACCAGTGGCCTACGTGAGCCTGGCGCCAGCCCGGCCTGCGGATAATTTCACTTGTTTCAGGCATGGCGAATATAGTAAATCAAATTGACTAAAAATATGACTTGTTAGTTCCAACAATTGCTGTAGACTACTGTTCAAGCATCCAGCCTGTTGTTAAAAACAGAAGATGTCCAGATCGAAGCCAAAATCAACCCGTTGTAATTCAAGGAGTACTTTATGGACGCATCCCTCAAAGCCCCAAGCCCCGCCAACAGCGAAAAAGCGAAAGCCCTGCAGGTCGCTCTGGCCCAAATCGAAAAACAGTTTGGCAAGGGAACCATCATGCGCCTGGGTGAAGGAGAAGTGATCGAAGACATCCAGGTGGTTTCGACTGGCTCACTTGGTCTGGACATCGCTTTGGGGGTCGGTGGCTTGCCGCGTGGTCGGGTGGTTGAAATCTACGGCCCGGAATCTTCCGGCAAGACCACACTGACCCTGCAGGTCATCGCGGAGATGCAGAAGGTCGGTGGCCAGTGCGCATTTATTGATGCCGAACACGCGCTGGACATTCAGTACGCACAGAATCTTGGTGTGAACTTGCAGGATTTGCTGATCAGTCAGCCCGATACCGGTGAACAAGCCCTGGAAATTGTGGACAGTTTGGTGCGCTCGGGTGCGGTTGACCTGATTGTGGTCGACTCGGTCGCTGCGCTGACGCCAAAAGCCGAGCTTGAAGGTGAAATGGGTGATTCTTTGCCCGGGTTGCAAGCCAGGCTGATGAGTCAGGCCCTGCGCAAACTGACGGCGCACATCAAGAAGACCAACTGCATGGTGATCTTCATCAACCAGATCCGCATGAAGATCGGCGTCATGTTTGGGTCTCCGGAAACGACCACGGGCGGCAATGCACTGAAGTTCTATGCGTCAGTGCGTCTGGACATCCGTCGCACCGGGACGATCAAAAAGGGGGACGATGCCATCGGCAACGAAACCAAGGTCAAGGTCGTCAAGAACAAAGTAGCGCCACCGTTCAAGACGGCAGAATTCGACATTTTGTTCGGTGAGGGAATCAGCCGCCATGGAGAAATCATCGATATGGGCGTGACCGCGAGCATTCTCGACAAGTCTGGCGCCTGGTACGCCTACAACGGTGAAAAGATCGGCCAAGGACGCGACAATGCCAGAGAGTTTCTGCGCGAAAACCCGGAGCTTTCGCACGAGATCGAAAACAAGGTACGCCTGTCGCTCGGCATCCCCTTGCTGCCCTCGTTCGCAGAGCCTGATGCAAAAGCCAAAGCTTCAAGCAAAAAGGCCGAAGCGATCAGCAAGGTATAAGGCCCATGTCGCCGGTCCAGTTGTCACTGAAAGGCCGCGCTCTGCGGCTTCTCGGCGGCCGCGAGCACTCCCGCACCGAACTTGAGCGCAAGCTCGCAAAATTCGAAGAGGAACCGGGCACCCTCAAGTGCTCGCTGGACGAACTGCAAGCCAAGGGCTTCATCAGCGAGCAGCGGGTGATCGAATCCGTGCTGCACAGGCGCGCAGCCAAACTCGGAACGGCACGCATCAAACATGAATTGCAAGGCAAAGGACTGGACCCGCAAGCGGTATCGCAGGCGATGACGCAGTTGCAATCCAGCGAACACGAGCGGGCGCTGGCAGTCTGGCAAAAGAAATTTGGCGTGGCTCCCGCGAACGCGACAGAGGCTGCCAAACAAATGCGGTTTCTGGCAGCGCGCGGCTTTGGCGCGGAGGCGATCCGCAGAATCGTCAAAGGCCCAGCATCAGCTTGAGATTCTGCACAGCTGCACCGCTGGCTCCCTTGCCCAGATTGTCGAGCCGCGCCACCAACACAGCATGGCTGAACCCGTCATCGGCACCCTGATTGGCAAAAACCCGCAATTCCATTTTGTTGCTGCCAGCCAGGGCCAGCGCGTCCAGTCTGCCGTCCGGCGTCGCAGGTTCGACGCTCACCCACTCACTGCCGGTGTAGTGCCGACTCAGCGCATCACGCAGATCCTGTGCGCTGGGGTCACTCGGCAGCAAGTCCAGATGCAGTGGCACTTGCACCAGCATGCCCTGTCTGAAATTGCCTATGCCAGGCACAAAGACGGGCCGCCGCTGCAAGCCGCTGTACTTCATGATTTCCGGCAGGTGCTTGTGTTTCAGGCCGAGCCCGTACAGTTCGAAAGCCGGCGCCTCGTTTCTTTCGTAGGCCTCAATCATGCTGCGTCCACCACCCGAATAACCACTCACGGCTGGCAGGACCAGAGGGAAATCCTCAGGGATCAGACCCGCATCAACCAGGGGGCGAAGCAGCGCGACGGCACCGGTCGCATAGCAGCCCGCATTGGAAACGCGGCGCGCTTGCGCTACCAGTTGCCGGTGTCCCGGGGTGAGTTCGGAAAAGCCGTACACCCATCCTGGAGCCGTGCGGTGCGCCGTCGATGCATCAATGATTTTCGGACCCGGCTGGCCAGTGGTGCGAGCCATTTCATCGATCATTGCGACCGATTCCACCGCAGCCACATCGTGCAGACAAAGTATTACGAGATCCATCTGAGCCATCAGTTCGCGCTTGGCTACCGGGTCCTTTCGCAATGTCGGAGCGATGCTGACCACTTCGACCCCAGGCATGTCCTGCAGACGTTCGCGGATCTGCAGCCCGGTCGTGCCGGCTTCGCCATCAATGAATATCTTTTGCATTGACTTGTTCCCGATCAATAGGTCTTGCTGTGCCGTGTAAGACTGACTAAAGTTTGGTGCATTGCAGCATGATACAGTCTGGCACTGCGTTGTCCAGTGCCCACTACAGCGAGTCCAGTTTTGTCGTGGGGCAAGACCTTCAGTTCTGCCCCCAACTGATTAGGAAATTTTATGAAGATTCACGAGTACCAAGGCAAGGAAATCTTGCGTCAATTTGGTGTGCCGGTGCCGCGCGGCATTGCCGCCTTCACAGTCCAGGAAGCGGTTGAGGCCGCGCAAAAACTGGGTGGTCCGGTTTGGGTTGTCAAGGCACAAATCCACGCCGGAGGGCGAGGCAAGGGCGGAGGCGTCAAGCTTGCGCGCTCGATCGACGAAGTCAAGAAACTGGCCGGCGAAATCCTTGGTATGCAACTGGTTACCCACCAGACCGGGCCTCACGGACAGAAGGTGCGTCGCCTCCTGATTGAAGACGGCGCTGATATCAAGAAAGAATACTACGTTTCGGCCGTCACTGACCGCGCCAGCCAGCGCGTTGCCCTGATGGCGTCCTCCGAAGGCGGCATGAATATCGAAGAAGTGGCGCATGCCACACCAGAGAAGATCATCAAGGCCTTCGTCGATCCGGCCACCGGTCTCACCACCGCGCAGGCCACTGAATTGGCCAACGGCATCGGTGTTCCGGCCGGATCCACGGCACAGGCTGTGGATGTGCTCCAAAAGCTCTACAAGGTGTACATGGACACCGACGCTTCACTGGTTGAAATCAATCCCCTGATTCTCGAAGGCAACGGCAATATCAAGGCGCTCGACGCCAAATTCAACTTTGATTCCAATGCGCTGTACCGGCATCCTGAGATCGTCGCCTATCGGGATCTCGATGAGGAAGACGCCGCCGAGATTGAAGCCAGCAAGTTCGATCTGGCCTACATCAGCCTGGACGGCAATATCGGCTGTCTGGTCAATGGGGCTGGTCTGGCAATGGCGGCCATGGACACGATCAAGCTTTTTGGCGGGGAACCAGCCAACTTCCTTGATGTAGGTGGCGGCGCGACACCAGAGAAAGTCACTGAAGCCTTCAAGATCATGCTCAAGAACAAGAACGTGAAGGCGATATTGGTCAACATCTTTGGTGGCATCATGAAATGCGACACCATCGCCATGGGCGTCGTTGCCGCGTGCAAGGCGACCAACCTGAACGTACCACTGGTGGTGCGCATGAAGGGCACGAATGAGGAGTTGGGCAAGAAGATCCTGGCCGATTCCGGGCTGCCCATCATCAGCGCCGACACCATGGCCGATGCGGCACAAAAAGTGATTGCCGCTGTTCAGTCATAAACCTTGGAAGTGAATCATGTCCATCCTTATCAATAAAGACACCAAAGTCATCACCCAGGGTATCACTGGAAAGACCGGCCAATTTCATACCGAAAAGTGCCAGGAATACGCCAACGGCAAGAACTGTTTTGTTGCCGGCGTCAACCCAAAAAAGGCTGGCGAATCGATCTTCAACATACCGATTTACGCTTCCGTCAAAGAAGCTGCAACAGCAACTGGCGCCACCGTATCGGTGATCTATGTGCCGCCCGCTGGCGCGGCAGCAGCGATCTGGGAAGCGGTGGAAGCCAATCTCGATCTGGCGATCTGCATCACCGAAGGCATTCCAGTGCGTGACATGCTGGAAGTCTGCAACAAGATGCGGGCCAGGGAAGCCGCTGGTGGCAAGAAGACGCTGCTGCTGGGACCCAACTGCCCCGGCATCATTACCCCGGATGAGATCAAGATCGGCATCATGCCCGGTCATATTCACCGTAAGGGCCGAATTGGCGTCGTCAGTCGCTCAGGCACTTTGACCTATGAAGCCGTGGCCCAATTAACTGAAATCGGCTTGGGTCAGTCCACCGCGGTCGGCATCGGAGGCGATCCGATCAATGGCCTCAAGCACATTGACATCATGCGTGCCTTCAATGACGATCCGGATACCGATGCCGTCATCATGATTGGCGAAATCGGCGGCCCCGACGAAGCCGATGCGGCACGCTGGTGTAAAGCCAACATGAAGAAACCGATCGTCGGCTTCATCGCTGGCGTCACAGCACCTGCAGGCAAACGCATGGGGCACGCTGGCGCCCTGATTTCAGGTGGTGCCGATACGGCCGAGGCCAAACTGGCTGTGATGGAAGAGTGTGGCTTCAAGGTCACTCGCAATCCATCTGAAATGGCGAAATTGTTGAAGGCCCTGCTTTAAGCCAGACGAGGAAGGTCTGGTCCGTCCAGATACCGATACACTTCCAAGTAGCCAAAAGGCGCTCCAGACCTGTGTCCTGGGCGCTTTTTGCATTGGCAACATTGGAGAATGCGGATGGAATTGCTGCAAAGCGCAGACTTCTGGATTGGTCTGCTAAAGATCATCTGGATCAATATCATCCTGTCTGGTGACAATGCCGTAGTAATTGCGCTGGCAGCCAGATCGCTGCCAGCCGATCAGCAAAGAAAAGCTGTCTTATTGGGGTCCAGTGCGGCAGTGGCGTTACGCATTGCTTTGACCGTTGTCGCAGCAAAACTTCTGCAAATGTCTTTTCTGCAAATCGTAGGCGGATTGCTGCTGCTGTGGATTGGTGTTCAATTGTTAAGCCAGGAAGAAGAGGACGACGGCCATATCAAAGAACACGACAGTCTTATGGCTGCGGTGCGCACGATACTGATTGCCGACCTCGTCATGAGTCTGGACAATGTCATAGGCGTGGCGGCCTCGGCCAAAGGGAGCATGCTGCTGCTGATCCTGGGTCTGGCCATCAGCATTCCACTCGTGATTTTTGGCAGTACCCTGATGATCAGACTGATGGAACGCTTTCCCATCATCGTGACACTTGGCGCCGCCTTGATTGGCTGGGTGGGCGGCGAAACCATTGCCAGCGATGTCGCCCTGGCTGACTTGCTGAACGGCTACCCCGGGGCGCATTATCTGGCGGCAACTGCCGGCGCCGGTTTGGTATTGGGATTGGGGCATTTGTTCCAGCGGCGCCATGGCCAGGAAGTGACGGCAAGCAATTGATGCGAGCATGTAACGACAACCTTGCAAACGACCGGGTGATGGAGCCTGACACACAATGAATCACATGTTCTGCTCACTCACTCATCCCGGTCGGTCCCGTAGTAACAACGAAGACTCGGTAACTTATGACGATGCTGCCGGTTTGGCCGTTTTGGCCGACGGCATGGGGGGCTATAACGCTGGTGAAATTGCCAGCAGCATGGCAACAACACTGATCAAGACCGAATTGACGCACTGGCTGTCCAATGCGGGCGAGCAAGCAAGCAGCCAGGAAGTCAGGCGTGCCCTGGAGAACTGCGTTGAAAGCGCCAATCGCTCGATCTATGCAGCCGCACGCGCGAATCCGGCCTATTCAGGCATGGGAACCACACTTGTTGTAAGTGTTTTCAGTGGGGGAAAGTTGATATTGGGACATGTCGGTGATTCCCGTTGCTATCGCTTGCGTGGTGATCAATTCTTGCAGGTCACCAAGGATCATTCCTTACTGCAGGAGCAAATGGACGCAGGCATACTCACTCCGGCGCAAGCCGCACTGTCTCCTCTGAAGAACCTCGTCACCCGGGCCATGGGCGTTGAAAATGAGGTATTGCTGGAAGTCAATGAGTTGCCAGTGGAGGTTGGTGATATCTATTTGATGTGCACTGACGGTTTGTCTGACATGATCGACGACCCGGCCATTGCCCGCATTTTGCAAACTCACTCGCCTTTGACACAAATGGCAGACGAATTGGTTTCCTTGGCAAACAGGAATGGCGGACGCGATAACATCACCGTCTTGCTGATGCAGGTCAGCGGTGGGCGGGAGAGAAGCGGTTTGATGTCAAGATGGCTTGGAAAATATTAGGCTCATGAAAGTCTCGAGGGTCAGTTTCAGTAACAGGAGTCAGTCATGGCGAAAATGATTGTTTCGATCGATGGCGTTGTGATCAAGGAAGTCCAGTTGACGAAGGACAGGACAACGCTCGGTCGACGCCCCTATAACGATATCGTGATAGACAATCTTGCCATCAGCGGCGAGCATGCGGTGCTGCAGGTTTCGGGTGGCGATATCTATCTGGAAGACCTTAACAGCACCAATGGGACCTATGTCAACGGCAAGTCAGCAAAAAAGCAGCTGCTTCGAAACGGTGACATGATCGAAGTTGGCAAATACAAGATCAAATTTATCAGCGAATCTGTCGATGAGGCCGCGACAAAGAGTGCTCGGTCTGAACTACCCGATGATTCATCAAATGCACCCCAAGCAGCCATCAAGGTGTTGTCCGGCGCAGCAGCAGGCCGGCAAGTACCCCTCACCAAAGCCGTAACGACGATCGGCAAACCGGGTGTTGCTGTGGCTGCCATCACGCGGCTGCAAAATAGCTTTGTAATCCACGTCGAGGGCAGCGGTAACCCGGCGCTAAACGGCCGACCCATAGGAGCCGACCCGGTGCCTTTGAAGAATGGCGATCTGATTGAATTGGCAGGCACGCAAATGCAGTTTGTTGAACACTGACTGACCTTCGGTAAGAGATTGGCCCATTGCACTTGCGTCAGGAGTTCGCCCAATGGATGAAGTGACACAACCAGTTGCCCTGGCAAGTCTGTCCGAAGCCGCAGCGACGGGACGCCAAAACTTGCCGTCTGAGCGCACCGGGATCCAGTTTGAAGCACTGTTCTACAAACAACTTCAACAGGTAACGGCACGCATTCACGAGACCGAAAATCTTGAACAGATCATGCTGGAGGCGAGCCAGGATATTTGCCGGCTATTGGACGCTGATCGCCTGACCCTTTACGCGGTCAACGAAGACCGCAGCGCCATTGTGTCCAAGGTCAAGACCGGCCTGAAAAGCAGTCGGGAACTCAAGTTGCCGATCACGCCACAAAGCATCGCCGGTTACGCTGCGGTCAGCAAGAAGCTGATCAATCTCAGCGACGTCTATGACGATCAGGCGCTCAAGAAGATTCACCCCGCCCTGACTTTTCTGAAAGAGGTTGACAAGCGATCAGGCTATAGAACCCGTCAGATGCTGGCTGCTCCCATTCTTGAGGGTGAAACCTTGCATGGTGTATTGCAGATCATCAACAACAAAAGCAATCGGGCTTTCAGCGAACTGGAAGTCGAAGGCGTCTCACAGCTCTGCAAGACACTTGCCATCGCCATCCGGCAGCGCGTACAAAAGGCCGCAGAAAGCGTGCGGCGCAAGGCAACAAAGTTTGACGGCCTCGTGTCCGATGGTGTCATGACCGCAGGTGAGTTGGCGCAGTGCCTGCAGGCGGCACGCAATGAAGGCACGTCGGCTGAGCAGATGCTCATTGAGCAATACAAGGTTCAACCGGCCCAGATCGGACCTTCCCTGGCCAAGTTTTTTGGTGTTCCTTACGAGACGTTCAGCGCCAGCCGCATTCGGTCGGAGGCGCTTCACGGATCGCTGAAACGCGAATTTCTTGAAGAGCAGGGCTGGATACCGCTGGAGGAATCACCCGAGGGCCTGGTCGTCATGTGCACCGACCCGGAAGCCGTGCGCAACGCCCGCGTCGTTCCGCAGGTCTTTCCGCGCATGAATCGCTTTGCCTATCGTGTGACTACGCAGACCGAGTTTGCACAGACGCTGGGGCAGATATTCGCCGGTGGCGCAGAGGGCAGCACGATTGACGAATTGCTGGCAGACATGGACGTTGGTGCGCTGGATGACGGCACCAATGACGACGCGTTGGAATCTGCCGCTGCCGATAACGAGTTGGTGAAGTTTGTGAACAAGGTGATCATCGACGCCTATCAGAAGAAAGTGTCTGACATCCATATCGAACCCATGCCAGGCAAGCTCAAGACAGGCATTCGGTTCAGGATCGACGGCACGCTGCAACCCTATATTGAAGTGCCTGCACATTTCCGCCAGGCCATGGTGACCCGTCTGAAGATCATGTGTGATCTCGACATATCGGAGCGGCGCAAGCCTCAGGACGGCAAGATCAAGTTCAAGAAGTATGGCCCGCTGGACATTGAACTGCGCGTCGCCACCATTCCCTCGGCTGGCGGTGTCGAAGATGTGGTGATGCGTATTCTGGCAGCTGGCGAGCCGATTCCACTGGACAAACTGGGCCTCACTCCGCACAACCGGGAGCGCGTGATCCGGACGATCGAGAGGCCCTATGGTCTGTTCTACGTTTGTGGTCCCACCGGGTCAGGAAAGACCACAACCCTGCACTCGATTCTGAAGCACCTGAACACGCCCGACACCAAGATCTGGACCGCAGAGGACCCCGTCGAAATCACGCAAAAAGGCTTGCGCCAGGTGCAAATCAATCGCAAGGCCGGCATCGACTTCGCGTTGGTTATGCGCGCCTTCTTGCGCGCCGACCCCGACATCATCATGGTTGGCGAATCGCGCGACAAGGAAACGGTTGCCATGGGCATTGAGGCATCGCTAACCGGTCACCTCGTCTTCTCGACACTGCACACCAATTCAGCGCCTGAATCCATCACACGCTTGCTCGACATGGGAATGGACCCGTTTAATTTTGCCGATGCTTTACTGGGCATATTGGCGCAGCGTCTGGCAAAAAAGCTGTGCGACTGCAAGGAGTCCTATCTGCCCGACGAGCAGGAACTGCGCGTCTTCACGACCGAATACGCTGATGAACTGAGTCACTCGGCAGCCTGGACGGCCGACTATGAAGGCGAAACCCGCAAGCTGATCGACAGCTGGTACAAGACCTACGGAGAGAACGGTCAACTTCGGTTCTATCGCCATGTTGGCTGCGACAAGTGCAACCAGACCGGCTACAAAGGGCGCATCGGCCTGCATGAGTTGCTGATCGCGTCCGACGACATCAAAAAACTGATTCAGGAACGCGCCCGAGTCGCACAGATTTTTGCCGCGGCAGTGGAAGGCGGCATGCGCACCCTCAAGATGGACGGCATGGAAAAAATCATGATGGGCCTGACGGATCTCAAGATGGTGAGGTCAGTTTGCATCAAATAGACGACTTATTTGAACGACAAACTTGTCACTTGTGACATTTTTGAATGTCAAATTGTGCCACTATTGGATTCGTCATCGTAAAAAACAACTGCCCCTGATATGATCTTGCGTATTCGGTCTGTCCCTGATCTCTTTCCGATAGTCAACTTTCATATTTTCAAGGAGCCACTCGTGATTCGTTCCGTACAAAAGGGTTTTACCCTGATTGAGCTGATGATCGTGGTTGCCATCATCGGTATTCTGGCCGCGGTCGCATTGCCGGCCTATCAGGATTACACGGTCCGCGCTAAGGCGAGCGAAATGATATTGGCTGCAGCGCGCGGCAAAACCGCGGTCACCGAGTTCTATGGCGTCAATGGACCACTGCCTGCAGCTTCCTCCCTGGTACTGACCAGCCAAGCGACCAAGTATGTTGCAAGCGTTGTGCAAAGTGCCGGGATAATTACCGTAACGGGTGCGACAGCTGCGTCGGGCGGCGACGCAAATCTTTCTGGAGCTACTATCACGATGACGCCAACTGCCGCCGGTAACGGCGTTTTGACCTGGGCTTGCAGCGGCACAGTAGCGGCAAAGTATCGCCCAGCCAGTTGCCAGTGAGAATTGGCAGACATCAGCGCAGTTCCGCCTGATCAATAGGTGGAGATGGTCGGTGGTAGGCCCAGGCAAGGACACTGAAGTCTGATAATGATCGACCGCAGCTTCAGTTGATGGGTTTGGTACGGTTCGTGCTTATACTTCGTTGGCGTTTGTTGTTCGTCATTTTTTAGGAGATATTTATGAAGCGTTCTTTGCAAAAGGGTTTTACCCTGATTGAATTGATGATCGTGGTTGCGATCATCGGTATTCTGGCCGCCGTTGCGTTGCCGGCATATCAGGATTACACGGTGCGTGCCAAGGCGAGTGAACTGATATTGGCTGCATCAGGCGGCAAGACCGCGGTAGCCGAGTTCTATGGAGTCAATGGTGCGCTGCCTGCAGCCTCTTCCTTGGTTCTGACCAGCCAGGCAAGCAAGTATGTTGCAACCGTTGTACAAAGTGCCGGGATAATTACCGTAACTGGCGCAACAGCTGCGTCGGGCGGTGACGCAAATCTTTCTGGAGCTACTATCACGATGACGCCAACTGCTGCCGGTAACGGCGTTTTGACCTGGGCTTGCAGCGGCTCCGTAGCTATCAAGTATCGCCCAGCCAGCTGCCAAGGCTAATTGACAGACATGAAAGCACGCCGATCTCATCGGCGTGTAAAAAAAGCCTCGTCCTGCGAGGCTTTTTTGTTGGCGCTCGACGTGCCCAAGTGAACGATCATCCGGATATCGGTCCTTCGCGGCCAATGGTCGTTCAAACGAACTGTAGCCCCAACAATAAGGCGCTGTTTACATGAATTCCGTGCAATTGCAAGACACGAAACGGTCAACCGCCTACTTTGGCATCACGTTGGCGCTTTTGTTTGTCTGCGCAGCGCTTGGTCTGAGCAGTTGGCCGGGGCAGCAGGCATTGTCATTTCTTATGCATCCTTCGCTGCGCGGACTTGTAGAGGGTTTTCGCGGCTATGCCCTGTTCTTTGCCGTTTTGTTCTGGGGGGCGCAGCCAAGCATCAAGGCACAACGTACCGTGCTCATTTTCTGGCCAGTCGCAGCATTTGCGGTCTGGTCAACATTGCACAACGAGCTCAATATGGGCTGGTCTGGCAACACCGAATTTGGCGTTGAAGGCTTGCTAAGCACCAGCATGGGCTTATTGGCGCTTGCTTCAACAGCATGGCGGATGTGGCACCCGCCGCTACATGCAAATCAGGATCTTGAAAGAAATCTCAGATGGCTGTTCATGCTGATGCTCGTGTTTTCCGTGGTTCCGCCGTCAGCGCTTCATCTCACTGTAAGCTTGCACCCACAGACTTATGATCTATACGCCTTGAAGTTTGATG
Organism: uncultured beta proteobacterium; assembly: GCA_903925725.1. GTDB lineage: Bacteria > Pseudomonadota > Gammaproteobacteria > Burkholderiales > Burkholderiaceae_C > Rhodoferax. The sequence goes on from CAIYGK010000668.1 coordinate 15,903, forward strand.
CGGCGGCAGGCTTGGACATCACGCCGTGGCTTATCCAGAATGTCGATGCCATACCGGTTGCAAGTGAAGTTCTCTTCCTCGCCTATGGGCTGACACCAATCGGTTTCCTTGCGGTCAGCCTGCTTCAATTGCGTGGCAAAGAAGCGCATACGCCCAATGCCCTGCTGCTTTGGGTAGTCATCACAATATGCGCCCTTGTGGCCTATCATTTCTTGCCAATTACGGGGCCGAAGTATTTGTTTGGGCCAGACAGTTTTTCAGCCAAATTGCAGATACCTGATGCGCTGCCACTGGAAATGACTGGCGGTGTAGGTCCAAATCCGCGCAACGGGATGCCGTCCATGCACTTCGGCTGGATGTTGTGCGCGCTGATCTTGTGGATGCAGTCACAAACGGGTCGCTGGTCTCGCACGGTGATGCTGGTCATGACCATCTTTGTGGGGCTGGCGACCCTGTATCTGGGTGAGCACTACGCCATTGATTTGATCGCTGCGGTGCCTTTCGCGCTGGCGGGCATCGCCTTGACAACAACCGGTGTGGCTTTTTCCAAATCCGAACGCTGGCGAACTGTAGCTCTGGGATTTGGTTGTTGGCTGCTTTGGGTACTGCTGCTAAGAACCCAGATTTCATTCTTTCTGGAGCACCCATGGGCCTGCTGGTTGCTGATCGGCGCCACAGCAATGGTGGTGGTCTTGCAAGCTCAGGCGATATCCCGATTTCGAGTGTTGGCAGCACAGACTGTCGTGACAGGCACCGCTGTGCCAAAGACTGATGCAAACATTGAGGTCCAAAAGTTGACTCGCCGCATGGGGCTGATGTTCTTTGCTTCGGGTGCCGCCGCGTTGATCTACCAAGTTCTCTTTGCCAAGGAATTGGCGCTGGTATTCGGTAGTACCGCGACAGCCACTTTCACAGTGCTGGCCACATTTTTGGGTGGCATGGCTTTCGGTTCGCTGATCGGCGGCTTGTGGGCAGCACGAACAGCCAAGCCCATCATCGCATACGCCTTTGTGGAACTCGCCATCGCCGGGTTCTGTATGCTGACCCCGGCACTCTTTTCCTCGCTCCAAAGTGTCTATGTATTTCTTGCAGCGGACTTGCCACCAGCATCCCCGATACTGCTGATGCTACGCGTTGCGCTGGGAGCGGGGGTGCTGTTGGTACCGACGGTGCTAATGGGCATCACTCTCCCGCTGTTAACTCAAGCCCTCAACCCAGGTGGAAACAACTTGGGCAAGTCAGTGGCGTGGCTGTACGCTTGCAACACGGCAGGCGCCGCTACTGGAGCCATCCTGACCAGTTACGTGGTCATTCCTTTTGTTGGCGCACATTCGACAACATTGATCGCGGCACTAATGAATCTGCTGGTTGGCTTGGGGGCACTCGAACTTGCCAAGACTGTTGGAGCCGCCCCAGAATCGCCTGGCAAGTCCATCATTTCAACTATTGAACTGGTTGATGCGCGAATGAGCTCGGGCGGTCCAAAGGTACTTGCAAGTGCATGGCTTGCGCTCGGTTTTGGTGGCGTCCTCTCGCTGGGGTTGGAAGTGGTCTATGTGCATATGCTGTCCATTGTGGCCGGCAACAGCGTATATGCATTTGGCCTCATGCTGGCTACCTTCCTGGTCGGTTTGGCTTTGGGTGGTGAGGCGGGGCGAAGGATCTTGGAGCGGACTGCCATTGACCATCGCATCGTCTGGCTGACACTCTCGCAACTCGGATTGGCAGCATCCGTGGCTCTGGGAGCGTGGGGTTGGGACATGATTCCAGCCTACTTTGCCAGCTTTGATGGCTATCCGTTCGTTACCTCGTTCCAATCAAGGGAAACGGTCCGTGCTTTGGTCTGCGCACTCGTGATGATTCCGCCAACTGTATGCATTGGGGCAAGTTATACGCTGTCGATGGACCTGGCTACAAACGCAACAGCTCGGCGCGGCATCACGATGCTGGGCATCAGCGCGGCACTCAATACGTTTGGCAACATTGTTGGTGTACTTCTGTTCGGGTTCCTGCTTTTACCTTGGCTCGGCGGACTGGTCACAGCGAAGATCGTGGCATTGGGCGCCACAGCGATTGCCGCAGTAGTTGCCCTGTCTATTGATGCAAAGGGTCTTCGTCGTTGGATGGGGGCTGCGTTGCTGGGCGTGGGAGGTTTGGTCATGCTAAGCCCGACGCGTTTGGACTACGCAGTGTTGAGTAGCGGCGCGAACGTCTACTTCGCGCCACAAGATTGGGGCAAGGTAGTCGACCACTCGGAGAGTATCGATGGGGGGCTAACCACGGTAACGCAAAGGGGCACTGGTGCCGATCTTGTGACGACCTTGCTGACCAATGGGAAGTTTCAGGGAAACGATGCGCGCAAGGGGGAAGTGCAGGCACAGATTGGCTTTGCAGCGTTACCACTGCTGCATCAAGAGCATCGCGACAACGCGCTGGTCATCGGTTACGGCACGGGCGCTACCAGCAGAGTGCTCCACGACGCCGGTTTTGCCCACCTTGACATTGCCGAACTCAGCGCGGACATAGTGAAGCTTGCCGACAAACATTTCTCCAGTATCAATAGTCAGGTTTCGATGCTTCCTGGCGTCCAGACTCACATCACCGACGGACGCAACCTGCTGTTGCTGACGCATCGAAAATATGATGTCATCAGCATAGAGATAACTTCTATCTGGTTCGCAGGCGCTGCATCGCTCTACAACCGCGAGTTCTATCAGTTGGCGCGCACCAAACTGCTTCAAGATGGGGTTCTACAGCAGTGGATACAACTGCACCACATGGCCACCAGCGATCTATTGACCATCATCGGCACGCTACGCAAGGAGTTTTCCTATGTATCCTTGTATGTGGTAGGTGGGCAGGGGATTCTGATAGCCACCAATGATTTTGCGCACCATCAGGCAACGCCATCAACAATAGACAATCTGGATAGTTCTTCGCAATTGCAGGCGGTTCGCCAACTCGCTGGACGAAATTTTTCCAGCATCGCTGGTGACTTATTGCTATCCCCAAAGCAGGTGGATTTGTTTCTGGACCGGGTGGGGTTCAGCCGCGACCTATGGGTTTCCACGGATAACAATTTGAGGCTGGAGTACAGCACACCCAAAGCGAATGCCAATCCACCGGATCAATCGTTTCAAATCAATATGAAACTCTTGCGAACGGTACTAGACAAACCAGCATGACCAGGATCAACCAAACGCCAAAACGAAAGATTTCTTCCGATGCTATGGTTCAATCAAATTCGCAGGCTATGGGCCTATCGAATTCGCAAGCCTGAGACACTTCCCGATGCCTTGGCGACGGCAGCGCAGGCGAATTTTGGCGAAGCCGTCGCGCTTCACCAAAGAGGTCTATTGTCCGACGCTCAGATTCTCTACACAGAAATACTCAAGACTCAGCCGACGAACGCCGACGCACTTCATTTTCTGGGTTTGATTGCGTTGCAAACCCAGAACCCCCAGAAGGCTGTGGAGTTGATTGACAAAGCCATCGCGATCGCACCAGATTCAGCCGGAGCCTATGCCAACCGCGGCCTTGCCCTACACGATCTCAAACAACTTGACGCCGCTGTTGCGAGTTACGACAAAGCCATTGCGATCAAGCCCGACTACGCTGAAGCCCACTACAACCGCGGCAATGCGCTTCAAGCTCTGACGCAACTTGACGACGCCATCGCCAGCTACGACAACGCAATAGCAATCAAGCCAGACTTCGCAGAAGCCCATTCCAACCGCGGCAATGCTCTGAAAGAACTCAAGAGATTTGAAGCAGCCGTCGTCAGTTATGACCGGGCCATTGCCATCAGGCCAGACTCCGCTGACGCTTGCTACAACCGCGCCGTTGCCTTGGCGGAATACGAGCAACACGAAGCTGCTGTTACCAGCTTTGACCGAGCCATTGCCATCAGGCCAGACTTCGCTGACGCCTACTCCAACCGTGGTTTATCGTTAGAAGAACTCAAGCGATTCGACGCCGCTGTCGCCAGTTATGACCGAGCAATTGCCATCAAACCGGACTTCGCTGAATGCTACTCCAATCGCGGCAACGCGCTCAGGGAACTCAAACAACTTGCAGCTGCTGTTGCGAGCTATGACAAAGCCATCGCAATCAAGCCAGACTTCGCAGATGCCTATTCAAACCGCGGCGTGGCACTGCAGGGCCTCAAACAACTCAACTCTGCTGTCGCGAGTTACGACAAAGCCATAGCAATCAATCCGGATTATGCGGAGGCTTACTACAACCGCGGCATGGTACTGAGCACCCTAAAGCAGCATCAAGCTGCACTTGGAAGTTACTGCAAAGCAATAGCAATCAAGCCCGACCTTGAGTTCTTGCTTGGGGCCAGATGCAGAACCAAGATGGAAATCTGCGACTGGAGCGATGCAGAAGTTCAAATTGCGGAACTGATTCAAAAAATGCAAGGCGGTGAAAAGGCTTCACAGCCATTGTCCGTCCTGGCCTGGAGCTCGTCCTTGCCCTTGCAACGCAAAGCTGCAGAGACGTGGGTGAAAGCGAAGTGCCCTGCCAACTTCGACCTTGGGAACATCCCCAGACAACCTAGGGGAGAAAAAATTCGTCTTGGCTACTTCTCGATGGACTTTTGCAACCATCCAGTATCCTTTCTGACGGCGGAACTTTTTGAGCTGCACGACAGGGAGCATTTTGAGGTCTATGCATTTTCGTTTGGCCCAGACACAAAGGATGAAATGCGACTGCGGCTTGAGGCAGCCTTTGACCAGTTCATCGACGTGAAGGACAAATCTGACAGGGAAATAGCCAGTCTGGCCCGGCAGATGCATATCGACATCGCCATCGACCTGGCTGGTTTTACCGGTGATGCCCGTACCAACATATTTGCCATGCGGGCGGCCCCGGTGCAAGTCAACTATCTTGGCTACCCCGGGACGATGGGAGCGAGCTACATCGACTATCTGATTGCCGACAGACAACTCATACCCGAAGAATCCAGAACACACTATGCCGAAAAAATAGTCTACCTACCCTGCTTTCAGGCCAACGACAGAAAGCGCAAGATTGCCGACAAGGTGTTCGGCCGCGAAGAATTGGGCCTGCCGGAGACTGGTTTTGTTTTCTGCTGCTTTAACAACACCTACAAAATCACACCCTCCACCTTTGACGGTTGGATGCGCATCCTCAAACAAGTGGAAGGCAGTGTCCTTTGGCTTCTGACGGACAACCCCACTGCGGCCGACAACCTGCGCAAGCAGGCGATACAAAGAGCAGTCGATCCGCAGCGTCTGGTCTTTGCTCAAAAAGTACCGCTTCTTGCGGATCATCTGGCCCGTCATCTTGCGGCCGACTTGTTCATTGACACCTTTCCCTATAACGCCCATACCACCGCCAGTGATGCGCTCTGGGCCGGGTTGCCGGTGTTGACCCGAACTGGTGAGACTCTTGCCAGTCGGGTGGCTGCAAGTCTGCTGACCGCCATTGATTTGCCTGAACTGATTACCTCAACGCAAGAGGATTACGAGGCTTTAGCGGTTGAACTGGCTACCCATCCCGACCAGATGAAAACAATCAGGAAAAAGCTTGTGCACAATCGACTGTCAACGCCGCTGTTTGATACCGAGACTTTTACCCAAAATATCGAACAGGCTTACACACGGATGCTTGAGCACTAGAGTACAAGCGCGGGTCACGTGAGCGCAGCACTGGGACGGTCGAATGTGCTTTGGCAAAGAGACTTGCATCCAAGTTGCATAACTACAACTGCTTGACCAGCCATTCAGTCAAGTCGTCGGTATATTTCGAGTCGTATCCGGCATCCTTGAGAGTCCATTTGAAACTGTTGGCCAGCTTGGCCTTGGTATAGAAGTTCAACTTGTTGGAAGACTTGAACTGATTCAGTCGAAGGCTCAGCTTGCCCAGCAGTTCGCTGGTCTTGGCGGCGAACTTTTTCTCATTCTTCTGTGTGTCGACCGGCATTCTCTCCATGAAGAACCGGGCCAGTTCGGTACCACACTGATTAGCTTCTGCTGCATTGAACCAATTAAAAAGCATACAACTTTCCTGTCTTTATCTTGCCAACTTCATGGACCGCGATGTCCTGATTCGGATCGTATCGAGTGCTCACATGCGCGTATGCTATCTCCAATTGCAAGGCAGATATAGAAAGGGTGGAAGATGGGCCTGTTTGACCGACTGCGAGCGCCCAAGGCTGGCGCGCCCGACAAGGCACACGAAGCTGAGACTCAGGCGGCAGATCTGATTGCGCAAGGCCATGCTCTGGAAGCTGATGGTCAACTTGCACAGGCCCTGCACTGCTATGAAGAGGCCATTCGCAAAGCGCCAAAGATGGCCCGAGCGCATTTGAATCGTGGCAATATCTTGCTGGCATCAGGCGACGCGCACGCGGCCCTGACGGCCTACGCGACCGCGCTATCCCATGATCCGGCCTATGCGCCAGCGCACTACAACACGGGCAATGCCTTGGTTGTCATGGGTCGCGGCACGGATGCGCTGACCGCTTACGGGCGAGCGATTGCCTTGAAACCTGATTTTGTCGATGCCGAAGTGGCCCTGGGTGCTGCACTGGAAGACCTTGGACAAATGGATGCTGCAGTTGTGAGTTATCGCCGGGCCCTCGCCCTTCAACCTGAATACGCCCAGGTGCACAGCAACCTCGGCAACGTCCAGAAAGAGCTTGGTCAATTTGGCGACGCCGCGACGAGCTATCGCCGGGCCCTTGAAATCGAACCGGGCTACGCGCAAGGGCACAACAATCTGGGCAATGTCTTGAAAGATCTTGGGCAACTCGACGAGGCAGAGGCATGTTACCGACGGGCGCTCAAGCTCAATCCCGGTTACACCGAGGCACACAGCAACCTGCTGTTCATGCTCAATTACAGCGACGACAAGGATCCATCGCTGCTGTTGTCCGAAGCGCGGCAATACGGCACTGTCTTGACACGCCAGGCCCGAGCGGCCACGGACAGTCGCAACCGCGACGAACCTGACCGGTGCTTACGCATCGGGTTTGTCTCTGGCGATTTCCGCGTGCATCCGGTCAGCTACTTTCTTGAATCTGTGCTGGCTGCGTTGGTGCTCCAGACATCGGGGCGACTGGAGGTTTTTTGCTACCACAATCATGTTTCCAGCGACAAGGTCACGGAGCGAATCAAGTCTCTTTGTCACGGCTGGCGCTCTATCGTCGAACTCCCGGATGAGGTTGCTGCAACGCGAGTCAAGGCTGATCGAATCGACATCCTGATCGATCTGGCAGGGCACACCGCGCACAACCGCCTGCCTCTCTTCGCCTGGAAGCCAGCCCCAATCCAAGTCAGCTGGCTCGGATATTTCGCCACCACAGGTTTAACAGCAATTGACTACCTCCTTGCCGACCCGTGGACCTTACCCGAAAGTGAAGAGATCAATTTCACCGAGGAGGTCTGGCGTCTGCCGCAAACCCGGCTTTGCTTCTCGACCCCCGATGTAGATGTTGAGGTCACCGCGCTTCCGGCGCTCAGCAACGGCTATCTGACCTTCGGCTGCTTCAACAACCTGACAAAGATGAACAGCAGTGTTGTAACACTGTGGGCAAAGGTGCTCGCCAGCGCCCCTGGCAGTCGCTTGTTCCTCAAGTCGCCCCAGTTCCGGGAGGTGTCGATTCAGCAAGAAGTCGCCGATCGTTTTGCCACCTGTGGTGTCGATCGCAGCCGATTGATCATGGAGGGACTTTCCTCTCGCGCTGAATACCTGAAGACTTATCAGCGCGTGGATGTTGCACTCGACCCATTTCCTTACACGGGTGGTACCACGACCTGTGAAGCCTTGTGGATGGGTGTGCCCGTGCTGACCTTGGCGGGCGAGCGCTTTCTATCGCGCCAGGGTGTCGGGTTGATGATGAACGCGGGACTGCCTGAATGGATTGCTCACAATGCCGAAGACTATGTGGCTCGCGCTGTATCGCATGCCAGCGATCTCAACCGATTGGCACTGCTACGCGCCAGTTTGCGGCAGCAGGTGCTGGCTTCTCCCCTGTTCGATGCTCCGCTATTCGCCCGTCACTTTGAACAGGCTC
>CAIYGK010000669.1 GCA_903925725.1 uncultured beta proteobacterium
GGCAAGGCCATCGTCGTGTTTGTCACCAACGTAGGCAATATGCCGCGGGCTACCGCCAATATCTTGCAGCACGTGGGCGAGCATCTTGGCTTTGTTCAAGTGTGGTGGCTCAACGCAATCCAAAGCATAGACCCCTTTAAAAAAATCAGTCCATCCCAAGTGTTCCAAAATTAGACGAGTAGGATTTAGACGCTTGTTGGTGGCAATGTAAATTGGTATATCCCTCTGCGCAAGTCCCTTAAGCAACTCTGGCACTCCTGGGAATGTTGCAGTTGTCTTATAGCCAACTGTGTCGTATTGTGACTTGAATGTATCGATTAAAGAGTTTAAAAGCGCGGTATCATCGCGCCCAGTCAGCCGAGCAAATATTTCACGCAAAGGCGGACCGATAATACTTGCTTCCAAAGAAAGTATTGACTGAAGTTTATGAATCGATAAGGCTTCGCCGAGCGTAGTGAGGATGCTTGGCGCTGAGTCAATCAGCGTTCCATCAAGGTCAAAAACAATATTTGTTATATTCATATAGTTGGCTGACTTGCACGCCGTATTGCAGCATCAGCAGTCGCTCGAATGGCTTCCGCTAACGAAACACTTACATCAAGCCCTAATTCATTTCTTGCTTTCTGAATGCTTGGTACGTAAATATTGCGCCCGTGGTTTCCATTAACAGCACTGCGAATGCAAACCCTCTTGTTCGGTGCAACGAGGTCACGGACAAGATGGGCAAGTGCACCAACGCTGATCGCTTCATCGGATCCGACGTTATATGCTTGGCCACCCTTGCCTTGTACGAGTAGCGTCATCAACCAGTGTGCCAGATCATGCTGATCGAGATAGGAACGCAACGGGCTGCCATCACCTGACACCGTAATCTCGTCACGCCAGAGTGCATCCCGGATGAAGTTACCGATTGCGAAATGCACGTCCAGTGGAAGGTCGGGGCCGACAAAGGCGAAGCAGCGAGCGATTACTGTCTGCAGGCCATGGGTTTGGCCGTACAAAGCACACAGATGTTCTGCTGCGCGTTTGGCAACACCATAGGCATTAGCCGGGTTGAGCGGATCAGGAATGCCGTTCCAATCTTCAGGAATTTGGTCGAGATGGGGTGGCTGAACCCCATAGACTGCACCGGAGCTCGTTAAGAGGAATCGCTGTGCGCCGCACACAACCGCCAGATCCAGAAGATTGCGCGTGCCATTGACTATTTGGTCATAGCGTTGCAGCGGCGTGAGTTGTGGTCCAAGGGTGGAGTCTGCGGCGGCGTGGAGAATATGGCTAAAAGACGAGCCAACCGGGAGGCTGCGCGAATCACTAATGTCCCCGCGATGCATGCGCAACCAAGGGTGCGCTACCAGAGTGGGGTACTGGCTCGCAAACCGGTCCGGGTCTCGCGACAGCAGCGTGACATGCGGCACGCTGTGGCCGTCTTGTTCCTGCGCCGCCCAGTGGCGCAGTAGCGCCTTACCAAAAAATCCGGTTCCGCCGGTCAACAGGATGTGGTCTTGTGTATCCATCTCAGCCATTCAGCGGTACATCAACACCAATGGGTTGGCTGCTGTCTTTTGAAGGTGCGATGCAATCGCGTTTTGCGAGCGAAAGGACGATACCAACACGGGGATGTCGGGCGTTTCATGGATGCTGGAAGGGGACCGCACGGTCCAGCGTCCCATTTGTTTACCTTCGAGATTGGGATTGCTGTCAACAATGCTCTGGACGCTGCAACCTGGTATTTTCTCTAGATGGGCCAGCAAGCGGGCCGTGTGCGAGCCAGCGCCGTACAGGATCAAGGGGCCGGCGGGCACC
>CAIYGK010000670.1 GCA_903925725.1 uncultured beta proteobacterium
AGTTCAAGGAACGTTACAATCATCATTGGCGTTTGGAAAAACTGGACTTCATGTCACCCCTTGAAGCCCGCCAGGCTTATGCCATACGAAAGGCGGCCTGAGTTGCAAAACCGTGTCCAGGAAATGCGAGCCGGTACACCGGCGGCTAAGTGCGGTGAAGAGGCGCACCGCGAACGTCAGCCGACTATCCTGAGCCAACTGGCGATGCCCGGCAGCATGACCGCCGTGAGCGCGCCATTGAGGCCCATCGCCAGCGCCGCGAAAGCGCCGCTCTGTTCGTTCATCTGGAAGGCTCTGGCCGTCCCTATGCCGTGCGAGGCCAGGCCGATGGCGAAGCCTTCGATGGCCGGGTCATGCAATTTCATCGTGCGGAACACATAGCGCGCGCTGACCGCCCCGAGCACGCCGGTGATGACCACCACCACCGCGGTCAGCGAGGGAATGCCGCCTATGCGCTCGGCGATGCCCATGGCGATCGGGGTGGTCACCGATTTCGGCGCCAGCGAAAGCTGCGTCGGCAGGCTGGCCCCGAACCAGCGGGCAACGGCGACCGCCGACACGATGGCCGTCAGGCTGCCGGCCAGAAGGCCAAAGAGCACGGGCACCAGCATGGCTTTGACGCGCTTGAGATGGGTATAGAGCGGAATGGCCAAAGCCACCGTCGCCGGCCCGAGCAGGAAGTGCACAAACTGCGCGCCGGAAAAATAGGTTTGATAACTCGTCCCGGTCGCGCTCAGCGACAGCACCAGAATGGCGACGGCGATCAGCACCGGATTGGCCAGCGGATGGTTGTTGCTGCGGTGATGCAGCCAGATCGCCGCCTGGTAGGCGAGCAGGGTCAGGGTCAGCCAGAGCAGCGGCGACGCCGACAGATAGACCCACAGCCCGATGATGTCGGGACTCATTGCGGCCGCCGCTGCAGTTTCAGGCAGGCCTGCATGACCAGTGCCGTGACCACCAGGGTCGCCACCGTGCTGATCAGCAGCGAGAGCAGGAGCGCCAGCCATTCGTCGGCGACGCGCTGCAGATGCACCATGATTCCGGTCCCGGCGGGAACAAAGAGCAGGGACAGATTCTGCAGGATGGTCTGGCTGGTCGATTTCAGTTCTTTGCCGGGGCCGTCGCGCAACTGAAAGAACAGAAACAGCAGCACCATGCCGATGACCGGCCCGGGTATCGGCAAGTTGAGCGATCGCGCCAGCACTTCCCCGACCAGTTGAAAGATGAGCAGTTGCGTGATTGCTGAAAGCATCGATGCCTCGCCATGATTGCAAACCCGACAGTATATTCGATGCCGACACTGCCGCTCTGGCGCGCGGCGCCGGGAACGCACGAAATCGATGCTCAAGGGCGTTTTTTGCGGAAACTACGGATGCACAAGCAAAGTTGACCGCGCTACAGTGCTCACCGACCCGGACCGGTTCGCGCCAGTTGTCGCGCGCCCGATCCGGGCATTGTGCCGGAAGGTGAGCACGCGGTCATGCCCCTGGCGCGGCCCGACATCACGGCAGCAACTCACGTAAAGGAAATGCACTCATGTTGATCAGCAGAAAGATCTGGCTTCTAGTCGGGATTGCCATGGCGACCTGCGGGGCGGTTTCGGGTTTCGGGCTGTATGGGCTCAAGCGGGTCAATTCCAACGTCGTTGAGATCGCCGGCAACTCGGTGCCGGCAGTGCTGATGGTCAGCGACATGCGCAGTAATTATCTGGCCATGATCCCGATGGTTTATAACC
>CAIYGK010000671.1 GCA_903925725.1 uncultured beta proteobacterium
CAGCGCGTCGAACGGGAACTTGTCGTCGGTCAGCTTGAGCTCTTGCAACGCCAGCACATCGACCGGGTTGGCGGCCAGCCAGTCCAGCACCTGCGGCAGGCGCACGGTCAGCGAGTTGACATTCCAGGTGGCAAGTTTCATTACGCTTTTATCTTATTGATTTATAAAAGAAATATATAATATTGTGACTTATTTTCGATCTAGCTACCCAGCTAGCTACCCATTTGAAGGTGGGTGGAAACTTCAATGCTTAGCGATGCCGTAACTTCAGTTCACATTATCCCGCCGCATCCCATTGCCTGGCAGGCAACCCGTGGGTAACCCAATTTACGATGGGGGTGTAATGAAAATGGATATTGATGGCACCTTCAAGGAGATGCAAGAAGTTTCGTTTGGAAACTCATAGGGGCGCACTGGGTCGTGCCGTTGAGGAACGCAGTGCTGTCCAGGAAATCACTAAGCTCAATGGGCCTGAGCCCGAGGAAGTGTTCGACGCGATTCGTGGACGAATTCTCCAAGCTGACAGCTTCACGACCGAGCCCAAAGGTGTTCAGGGACTGATATCGCTTGTGGAAGCACATCCGTCGCTGCAACGCAGGTTACTTGATCTGATTCAAGAATTGCAGGTCGGGAAGTTGGGCGCTTGGGCGGCGGTGAATTGGGGCACGTGTCTTTCGGATTCCGCTGTTGTCGCCGACTTTCATGGAGTCCTGAAGAGTTGGGTGGAACAGGTGGATAACAAGGTGTTGCAAAGCGCGGCTCAAGGCGTCATAAAAATGAAAAAAGGCTGACTGGAATGGGGACTTCAAAGGGCTACGGAGGACCGGCAACGGGTTTGGTTCCATCTTGGGTTGATGATCCCGTTCCGGGTGTCGGGCCGGGGCCGGCTCCTGCGACACCCGGGGTTCCAGCCTCTCCTATGCCCGGAACACCCGCGCAGGGTCCTCCCGTCGCACCACCGATAGCACACGCACAGGCGGATACGTCCGCAGCCAGGGGATTGGGCGGTGCCCGCGGCAGTTTCTCGCGCTTTGCCCGAACCGGCAGTCGAAGCTCTTTGGGCCGTGCGCTCGCGAATTATGTCCGCAGTGGAACAGGTGGCGCAGGGCGACCCGTAGCGGTCGGCGTTCGCCATCAGGTTGCGATCAATGACCAGGGCCAGTGAGCGGCGCACCAGATCATCCAGGACGTTGTGCTCCCTGTAAACCGGTAAGCCACCGATGGTGGCGAACAGGTGCGGCACGATGATGGCGTTGTCCTGGGACAGGTACCCAATGCGAGCAAATAGCTCAACGCTTCAGGTGCCGAGTCCGCGCACCCCACCGCCTTCCCGCTTGGCAGTGATTGTGGCCATGGTCGGTGCGGCACTGGTGACCCCATCGGCGCACGCACTGCAACTGATCGAAGCCAGTGATGGCGTTTCGGTGGAAGCCATCCTGTCGATCAAGGAGCCCACCCGCATCCGCATCGAGGGTGCGCCGATCACCGACGTTTTCGGGAACATTTATTCAAGCCACTGCGCTGCATCGCCGACGTTGGCAACCTTGCCCGCCATGCCGGTCGGTACCCCACCCAGCAGCCCCAGCACAGCCGCATCCAACACAACCGGTGACGTCGTGCTGGAATGCGACCGCGACAAGGGCGAGATCTACATCCGCCCCACGGGTGTCCAGCGTCATCAACTGGCCGCGCCGCCCACCAAACACCAGGGCCGGTGTGCGGGTGCCGCGCCACTCCGCGATCAGCGGCGCCATGTGGATGGCGTTGGCCATGGTCTTGCGCGTGACGCGGCGCATCTTGGCCAGGTCCTTGTGGAA
>CAIYGK010000672.1 GCA_903925725.1 uncultured beta proteobacterium
GCAAACCCGAACAGGCCCAGCAGCACCAGGGAGATGTTCTTCATGTTGTAACTCAGGGGCTCGGCTTTGACATAGCGCGAACGCACCACGGTGATCAGGCCGATCAGGAACACCATGCTACTGACCATCAGGGGAAACATCCCCGGGCCGGCTCGGCTGAATTGGCCTAGCTGGTAATTAAGCGATCCCAGGCCAAAAACCAGGGCTACGGCCATCAGGACCAGGCCTCGGACCATGTTCAGGTTGTTCATTGCAATGTCTCGTTCTATTCGCGTTGGTGTGCCTATTGCTGCCGCACACAATGGGCAAATATTACCACCTGTTTTTTAGAGCAGGCCGATGTCCCGTGCGCTGGCACCGCGAAAGACATGTTCGATCTGTAGCGCGTTCAGACCATACATTCGTGCAAACAGTCCTCCGAGAACGGCTCGGCATTCGTTGAGAACCGGGTAGTCGCGATTTTGAAAAAGACTGGCGGACGTGACGGCCAACTGTTCGCCAAGTACCTGGCCACCGCGAATCGCTCCCCCGAGCACCCAGTACACGGTGCCGTGACCATGATCGGTACCGCGGTTCCCGTTCTCACGCAGCGTGCGGCCAAACTCGCTGACCACGACGGTGACCGTGTCGCGCCAGGCACCCTGCATTTCTCTGGCGAAGGTCGCCAGGCCGCGGCCGAGTTCGTCCAGCCGACCGGCCAGATAACCGGAGGCGCCGCCCTGGCCGACGTGCGTGTCCCATCCGCCCACATCCACAAAGCCGATGTTGTACTTGCCTTTCATCAGCGTGGCGATGCGGTGTGCCTCCAGTTCAAATCCTTTGGTGCTGATGGCGTTTCGGCTGGCGGCGGTCATTTCAGTGTTCAATTCACGCAGCACGTCGTCGCGCACGACAAAGCCCTGATTGACGGTGGCGTCCAGATCCGTGTCCCGGTACATGGTGCTGATGATGCGGCTTTGCCGTGCATCGAGCGAAGGCTTGGCCAGCGATCTCAGCGCCATGTTGGGTACCTGCAAATCACCTTGCAAGACCAGCGGTAGCTGATCGGTAAATGACATCGCAGCGCCGTTGCCCAGCGTTGCCGCTAGTCGGTTCAGGAAGCCCGAACGGTAGTTGCGGCTGCCCTCCAGCGGCTGACCGAGTTCCACACTGTCCTGTGTTTCAAAATGACTGCGCGACAGGTCATGCGTGCCGGCAAAGGGAACAAAAGCCGCCTGGCCCGCGCTGTACAAGGGAAAGATGCTCTCGCGCAGTGCCGGATGCAAACCCCAGTCGCCATTCAGCGGCAAGGCCGACGCCAGCTCTGAGCCGGGTCGCGCTATGGCGATGTTTGGTCGAGCGTCGTAGTAGAACTGGCTGGAGGTTGGAACCAGCAGGTTGGCAGCGTCATAGCCGCCGCGCAAAAAGACCAGCAACAGGCGCGTCGATGTGGAAGGTGCTGCCCACAAACGAGCGGCGCCGCCGCCCAGCTGCATGGAGACAATCGATTGCAACAGAGCGCGTCTTTTCATGAAAATGTCTCCGGCTTAGCGATGCATCATGTCGGGTGAAGACAGCAGGAACGTGGCCCACTCAGGCGCTGCCCTGGCCTGCTTGAGGGCGTCCTGCGTTTGCGCGCTCAAACCCTTTTGCAGGGTCTCAAAGTAGGTCGGGTTGGCCTGTCGAAACGACGCCGGGCGCTGTGCAGCAGTGCCGTCGGCATTGAACAGACCGGCGCTGCCCGACCCGATGGCCTTGGCCACTTCAAAACGGGTCATCATCTGAGCCGGACTGTCCCAGGCGGTGCGAAGCATCGGATAGCCGTCGGGTGTCTGGTGTCCGTAGAGTGGCTCACCCATGCGACCGAGCCAGTTCAACATTGGAGCGACGTTCGTTATCGGCTGATCGTCATAGGCCAGGCGTACGGCTGACACCACATAGTGCATCGGGTCCTTGAATTTGTGACCAAGTGAATCGGCGAATTCAGTGGAAGTGAACATGCTGCGCAGGGTTGCCGCGATATCGCCGTCCGATTGCAAAAAGGTCTGCGCCATGCGCTCCACCAGCGCGGGCGACGGGCTATCAGAGACAAAGTACACAGCCAATTTGCCGCTGATGAAGTGCGCGGTGGCGCTGTGGCGGCTGAGTCGATTCAGAACTTCGGAAAGTTCGGCCAAACCGGCCGCGTGCACCGTCTGACCCAGCAGTTGCTTGTCGCCCTCGTCGTGCCGGGTAGGGTTGAATTCGAACAGACCATGGCGCACGTAGCGTGCCTGCAACTCGGGGCGCAGCCTGGGCGTGCCGGTCCCCAGATTGACGCCGACGCCGGTCAACACACGCGCCAGTTCCTGCACATCGCGCTGGCTGTAGCCGCCATTCACGCCCAGCGTGTGCAGTTCCAGCAGTTCCCTGGCGTAGTTTTCGTTGATGTGATGCAGAGCGTTCTGGTCGTTGTCCAGGTAGCGCAGCATGGCCGGGTGCTGCGCGGTGGCTGTCAGCAGATCGCGAAATTTTCCCAGTGCGTGGGGACGGATGGCCCGCTCCTCAAAGTCACCCACCATGGCGCGCAGATTGTGCTTGCCCTGGTACACATTGAAGTGGTTCATCCAGAACCAGGTCAGCTGCTCCTGCAACTGGTTGGGTGAATACAGCGCGCGCCACACGGACCGGCTTGCCGCTTCCCGTGCCAGTCGGTTGAGTTCTTGTTGGTAAGCCTGGCGAGCACCTTTCTTTTGTTCCTCGTCCGCTTTTCCATCGGCCTCCTTGCGCTGGCGCTCCATATCCAGATGCAGGTCTTCGAGGCTGCGCTGCGAGATGGTCATGCCGGCAATTTGCGCCTGCACGGCCGCTGGCAGAGGCGCTGCAACGGGATGCAACTGCTGCTCACGGTAACGCGCCACGCCGACCTGATTGACCTGCGCGAGCAGGGCCGGGCTGGCGCCCCAGGTCACCCGGTTGAGAACACCGGCCGTATCGCTGGTTTGCAGCGTCAGCACCCGGGCGTCCGGCTTGACCGACGGCGCGGCACAGCCCGTCAGCAATCCGGCAAGCAGACACAGCCAGGTGAATGACAGTCCGCCAGAAGAATATCGCTTCATGAATTTCCCTCTATTGCGCCTACCGATGCTAGCGCTGAAGCCGCTATTCTCAAGCACCGGGTGCATCAAAGCTGCAAAGTCTGTAATGAAATGTTCAATCAAAGAGCATGGACGAGTTTGGAGATAATGAAAGCATCTTGAAGAAACCCAGCCGCGCTCTACCCGAGGTCAATTTTTCCGACGATGGTCCATTGCGCCACCTGCATTTGGGCTCCGAGTGGATACAGGGCAGCATGCTGCTCGATGCACCCACTGCCTTGTACCACGAGTACATTCAGCGCATGATGGCGTGGCTGCTGTTTGTCGAGCCCGACAGCGTAAGCCGACGTCAGGCCATGCAACTCGGACTCGGAGCAGGCTCGCTCACCAAGTTTTGCCACAAAGAGCTTCGCATGAAGACCACAGCCGTAGAGCTCAATCCGCAAGTGCTGGTGGCATGTCGTGGATGGTTCAAATTACCGGCAGAAAATGCCCGCTTGCAGGTGGTTCTGGCAGATGCTGCGGTGGAAATCGAGAACGTAAAGTGGTGGGGCAGCATCGACGCGCTGCAGGTCGATCTGTACGACCACGAGGCGGCCACGCCGGTGCTCGACAGCCTGCCGTTTTACGCGAGTTGCCGGCGCTTGTTGACGCCTGAGGGCAGCATGACGGTGAATCTGTTTGGTCGCGCGTCAAGCTTTGTGCGCAGTGTCGAAAAGATCTCTGCTGCCTTTGGTGCCGACGCTGTCTGGGCCTTCAAGCCAACCCGTGAAGGCAATACCGTCGTGCTGGCCCAGCGCTGTGCCAGCCGGCCCAGACGCGAACTCCTGCTGAGCCGCGCGGAACTGATTCAGACACTGTGGGGCCTTCCTGCGACCAAATGGGTTCGCGTAATGAGACCGATGCTGACATGAGCAATAACCTGCGTTCCAAGTCTTCCACCAAAGCTGAGCACAAGGGGCCGCTCGATTGGCGCCGCCTCGTGGAGTGGCTGCAACTCGATCACGTGATCAGTACACAGGAGGCGCAGCGCATCACGGCGCGATGCGCTCAGGCCGAAAGCGCGCAGCACCCCTTGCTGCGCCTGGCCAGTGTCTCGGTGCGCCGAGCCGTGGACGACAAGGCGCTTGACATCGAGTTGCTGACCCAGTGGCTGGCGCAGCGCGCCGGGCTCGACTATCTGCGCATTGACCCACTCAAGGTCGATGTCGGCAAAGTGGCCGATGCCATGAGCGCGGCGTTCGCCGAGCGGCACAAGATCTTGCCGGTGCTGGTCAGTACGACGGAACTGGTGGTGGCGGTGACAGAGCCCTTCATTGTTGACTGGGTCGCCGAAGTAGAGCGTCAGGCACGTCGCTCGGTGCGCCGCGTGTTGGCGAGTCCGCTGGAAATTCAGCGCTACACGGCCGAATTTTTTGCACTTGCCAAGTCGGTCAAGGCGGCCAACAAGGCGGGCGGCGGCAGCAGTGGTTCCAGTTTTGAGCAACTGGTCGAACTGGGTCAGAGCAACAAACAGATTGACGCCAATGACCAGAGCGTGGTGCAGGTCGTTGACTGGCTCTGGCAGTACGCATTTGATCAGCGTGCCAGCGACATCCACCTGGAGCCGCGGCGCGAGCAGGGCGTGATCCGCTTTCGCATTGACGGTGTTCTGCACCCGGTCTACCAGATGCCCATTGGCGTCCTCAGCGCGATGACGGCTCGTATCAAACTGCTTGGGCGCATGGATGTGGTGGAGCGGCGCCGGCCACAGGATGGCCGCATCAAGACACGCAACCCAAGGGGCGACGAAGTCGAAATGCGGATATCCACCTTGCCGACGGCATTTGGCGAAAAAATGGTGATGCGCATTTTTGATCCGGACACGGCAATCAAGGACCTTGATGCGCTGGGTTTTTCCGGCCACGATGCCCAACGCTGGGAGGCGCTTGTCAAGCGGCCCACCGGCATCATTCTGGTGACGGGACCGACCGGGTCCGGCAAGACCAGCACACTTTATTCCACGCTGAAGCGGGTGGCGACCGAAGAGGTGAATGTGAGCACGGTGGAAGATCCGATCGAAATGATTGAGCCGGCCTTCAACCAGACGCAGGTTCAGACACAACTCGATTTCGGTTTTGCTGAAGGTCTGCGTGCCCTGATGCGGCAGGATCCGGACATCATCATGGTGGGGGAAATCCGGGATCAGCAGACCGCCGAGATGGCCGTGCAAGCAGCGCTGACCGGGCATCTGGTCTTCTCCACGCTGCACACGAACGACGCGCCGTCGGCAATCACCCGTCTGCTGGAACTCGGCGTGCCAGCGTATTTGATCAACGCCACCTTGCTGGGCGTGCTGGCCCAGCGTCTGGTTCGCACCTTGTGCAAGCAGTGCAAGCGGCCGGACCCGGATGCGACGCGCGAGGCTCTGGCTGAGGTCGTCAAACCCTGGCAGATCAGCGGCGCCTACAAGCCGTTCAAAGCGGTGGGTTGCGTGGATTGCCGCATGACAGGCTTTATGGGCCGCATGGGTTTGTATGAATTGCTGGTCGTCAGCGAAGCATTCAAGGAGAAGATCAACCGCGAACCGAATGCTGATGCACTGAAACGCCAGGCCATCAGCGACGGCATGCGCCCGCTTCGATTGGCGGGAGCGTTGCGCGTGGCCGAAGGCCTGACCGTGCTGCAGGAAGTCCTGTCGGCGACGCCACCCCTGACATGAGTCGGTCAACTGCACCCTGTTTCCGTGCAGAATGCGGTGTTCGAATCTTTCGAGGAGCTAGTCAATGAGCATAAAAAGTCAAAAGGACTTTTTCTCCGGCCTGGTCTTCATGGGTGTCGGCGGAGCTTTCGCCTGGGGTGCAAGCACCTACACAGTGGGAAGCGGTGCACGAATGGGCCCAGGCTACTTTCCGCTGCTGCTGGGGGTTCTGCTGGCCATCATCGGAGCCGTGATTGCCTTCAAGTCCATGGTCATTGAAACCGAAGACGGCGAAAAGATCGGCAAATGGATCTGGCGTCCGGTGGGCTTCATCGTTGCTGCCAACCTGGCTTTTGGCGTGCTGCTGGGGGGGCTGCCCAGCATCAAGTTGCCGCCTATGGGCATGGTCATTGCCATCATTGCGCTGACCCTGATAGCGGCCAAGGCGGGGACGGATTTCATACTCAAGGAAATTCTCATCCTGTCGGCGATTCTTGTGGTTGGCAGCTACGTGACCTTCATTCTGCTGCTCAAACTCCAGATTCAGGTCTGGCCAGCATTCATTACAGGTTGA
>CAIYGK010000673.1 GCA_903925725.1 uncultured beta proteobacterium
CACATCCATCGGCAAGCTTACGCGGCATCTGGCCAACCAGGGCAGCAGCGTGCTGCTGGCCGCCGCTGACACGTTTCGGGCCGCGGCACGCGAACAACTTGGCGTGTGGGCCGAGCGCAGCACCGTTGACATCATCAGCCAGCAGGGCGGCGACCCGGCTGCAGTGAGCTTTGACGCCGTCAGCGCTGGCAAGGCCAGAGGCAAGGACGTGGTGCTGGTGGACACGGCGGGCCGACTGCCGACGCAACTGCACCTGATGGAGGAGTTGCGCAAGATCAAGCGGGTCATACAAAAAGCCGACGCAACAGCGCCGCATGAAATCCTGCTGGTCATTGACGGCAACACCGGGCAAAACGCACTGAGCCAGGTCAAGGCCTTTGACGACGCCCTGCAACTCAGCGGCCTGATCATTACCAAGCTTGACGGCACCGCCAAGGGTGGCGTTCTCGCGGCGATCGCCCGCGAGCGACCGCTGCCGGTGTACTTTATAGGCGTCGGAGAAAAGCTCGAAGACCTGGAAACCTTCAACGCCCGCGAATTTGCGCAGGCGCTGCTGTCCTGAAGCAGACTACTTGCTGGCAGCCTTGGCGGGTGCCTTCGCGGGCTTGGCGGCTTTGGGTGCAGCCTCGGCCGGTGTTGCCTGCGCCAGGCGCTTGCCAATGGCTAGTTCCAGCGCCTTCACTTTGGGTTCAATGGCGCTCTGGGTTTCAGCCACCAGCTTGTCGATCAAGGCTTTTTGCATTTCGCCGCCAAGTTGCAGAAACTTGCGGTTCACCGGGGACTCTATGATCGCAATCAGTTGCTTGAGTTCATCCTCGCTGAATTTTTCTTCCAGCAGGGCACCGACGGTCGACGGCGCCAGTTGGACGGCACGCTCGCGCACCAGAGGCACAGCCTCGTCCGCATACTTCTTTGCATCAGCCTGAATGTCTTTGGCAAGTCCTTCGCGCTTTTCGGGTGGGACCTGCGACTGCAATGCCATACCGGCTTGCTGCAGCATCTGCAGCGCTGGCCGCTCGGCCAGCGCCTGTGCAGCCTGCTCAATCGCTGGCTGCTGCAACAGCAGAACCTTGGCTACCAGTTCCTTCTTGGCAGGCGTCATCTGCGCCTGTGCGCCGCTTGCCAACACCAGCAAGGTCACCATCATCCACTTTTTCATTGCAATCCTTCTTGAAAAAACACAGAATTACCGACAGGCGCCCAAGCCCGACCGTGGGTCCATTATCAACGAGCCGGGGACAGGATAATCTTCACCCATGAACAAGCTCAGTCCGTCAAACAAGCCACTTGCTTCGGGATCATGAAAAACCTGGTGCTGCTAGGCGCGGGCCAGGCCCATATCAATCTGCTGTCCGCTTTGGCAGCAAAACAGCCACCCGGGGTGCAGGCGATCTTGATTGCGCCGTATCCACTGCACGTCTACGTCGGCATGGTTGCCGGTTTTGTGGCTGGCCAGCACCCGCTGGAAGACTGCCTCATTGACCTGGAACCGATGCTGGAAAAAGCAGGTGTACGCTCGCTTACAGGCAGCCCCACGGCGCTTGACGTCGCGAATGCCACTCTGCGGCTCACTGACGGCAGCACCTACGGATTTGACTGGCTGTCAATCGACACGGGAGCGCTGCAGGATCGCCAGCAGATAGAGACCCTCATGCCTGGCGCCCGTGAGCACGGCCTGTTTGTGCGACCGCTTGAAGCCTTCTGCGCCTTATGGCCCAGGGTGACCGAATTGGCAACAGGCCGAGCGCTCCGCCTCGCTGTCATCGGCCACGATCTGCTGAGTATCGAATTGGCACTGGCCATAAGGCAGCGCTTGCCCGGTTCTTCCGTAACACTGGTCACCGGTACTGCAGGCCTGGCTGCGGAACCAGCGCTCGGCGATGAAAAGGGCATCCTCAGGCTCCTCAAGCAAAATCGGACTACGGTCCTGGCTGACCTGGTGGTCGGCATTGAAGCGCAGCAAGTCCTGCTCGCCAGTGGCGCCCGACTTGCCTGCGACGTCCCGATCGTGGCCAGCGCCACGTCAGCACCGGCCTGGCTTGCTGGCAGCGCGCTAACGCTGGGCCTGCATGGCGAGGTTGCGCTGGACGCTATCGGGCGATCCGTCAGCCACCCCAACGTGTTTGCCGCCAGCCGAGTTGCGAGCCGTGCCAAACCAGCCCTCACAGAAAACCTTTTGGCCTTGCTCGCCGGTTCGCCAGCGAACCGGCATCAGTCAGCGACCGATCATCTGAATTTTGTGTCGTACGGCGACCGCCGAGCGCTGCTTGTCTGGCGCGGTTTGTCGATTCAGGGACGCTGGGCCGGGTGGCTCAAGGACTGGCTGGAAAGGCGCTACGTCAGGCGCTACCGGCGCGACTGAACACGCAGCTTGCCGGCAAGCGGACCGGCGGCGATCTGGCCGATCTCGGTTGCTGCGGCAAAACCGTGGCGCCGGAATATGTCAAGCACGGCGCCCACCTCCGTCGGTGCGCACGACACCAGCAGTCCGCCACTGGTCTGCGGATCGCTCAACAAGTCCTGATCCACTTTGGCAAAGTCCGCAGGCAGCTCAACGTCCTTTCCGTAAGCAGCCCAGTTGCGTCCCGATGCCCCTGTCACCATGCCCTGCAAAGCCAGATCCCGCACGCCGTCGAGCAAGGGCACGCTTGGCCAGTCGATCTCGACCGTGCAGCCAGCCCCACGCGCCAGTTCCAGAGCGTGCCCAGCCAGGCCAAAACCGGTAACGTCCGTCAGTGCATGCACGCCGGGCAGCGCGGCCAGATCCGGTCCAGCGGTATTGAGTTGGGTCGTGAGCTGGATCATCCGGGCATAGCCAGCGGCATCGAGTTTCTCTTTCTTCAGCGCTGCCGACAAAATACCCACCCCGAGCGGCTTGCCAAGAATCAGTTTGTCCAGCGGCCTGGCATCAGCATTGCGTTTGACCCGGCTCGGGTGCACCAGTCCCAAAGCCACCAGACCATAAATCGGCTCCACCGAGTCAATCGTGTGCCCGCCTGCAATCGGAATGCCCGCCGAGCGGCAAACGCTGGCACCACCTTCCAGAATTCTCCCTATGGTCCGGGTCGACAACACATTGATCGGCATACCAACCAAGGCCAGTGCCAAAATGGGCTTGCCTCCCATGGCGTAAACATCCGAAATCGCATTGGTGGCGGCAATCCGGCCGAAATCGAAGGGGTCATCCACGATCGGCATGAAGAAGTCCGTGGTCGCAATCAGGGCCTGCTCGTCGTTGAGTTGGTACACGGCGGCATCGTCCGAGGTCTCGATCCCGACCAGCAATTCCTTGGGCAGCGGCATGGCGCTGACGTTTTTCAGGATGTCAGACAGCACGCCGGGGGCAATTTTGCAGCCACAGCCGCCGCCGTGGGACAGACTGGTCAGACGCGGCTCAGACGGTGCGACGCTGGGGGAGTTTGGGCTTGAAGAGGTCATAGGCTGGTTATTTTCCCTTGAAATACTCCTGCTGCGCTCCATTTTGAGGACTATCGACTCGATTGAGCTCTTCAATTGGCACTCTATCAAAGAGAGTGCTAATATTGAGACTATGACAAACAGGAGGTCTGCCATGACTCATCCAACTGGAGTTTCAGGTTCCGCTTTGACACTGGCCAATCCGTGGGCAGTGGTGCCATCGCTGGGAAACCTCGATGCCTACATCTCGGCAGCCAATCGCCTGCCCATGCTGACGCTCGAACAGGAGCAGGAATTCTCGCGCAAGTACCGGCTGGACAACGATCTGGATGCCGCCGGGAAGCTGGTGCTCTCCCATCTGCGTCTGGTGGTATCGATTTCGCGCCAGTACCTCGGTTACGGTCTACCCCACGGCGACCTGATCCAGGAAGGCAATGTCGGCCTGATGAAGGCGGTCAAGCGCTTTGACCCGGATCAGGGCGTGCGCCTGGTGAGTTATGCAATGCACTGGATCAAGGCCGAGATTCATGAGTACATCCTGAAAAACTGGCGCATGGTCAAGGTCGCAACGACGAAAGCCCAGCGCAAGCTGTTTTTCAACCTGCGCTCAATGAAGCAGCGCTACAAATCCGACGACGCGGCAGCCGATACCGGTACCCACCGTGAAACCTTGAATGAAGAGCAGATTAACGCCATGGCGGCTGAGCTCAAGGTCAAGCGCGAAGAGGTGATCGAGATGGAAACCCGGTTGGCCGGCGGCGACGTACTACTCGATCCAAGTCCGATCGACGAGGCAGACCATGCCTTTGGCCCGATCGCTTACCTGACCGACACGCGGCACGAACCGACAGCCATGATCGAGGCGCACGAGCGTGACATCCTGGCCAGCGACGGCATTGCCAGCGCGCTCGAAGCACTCGATGAGCGCAGCCGGCGCATAGTTGAAGAGCGCTGGCTCAAGGTCAACGACGACAATTCAGGCGGCATGACACTGCATGACCTGGCGGCCGAATATGGCGTCAGCGCTGAGCGGATTCGCCAGATCGAAGTGGCCGCCATGAAGAAGATGAAAAAAACCCTGACAGAGTACGCATGATGATCCGGCGCACCGTCCTCTTCCTCGCAATGACCGCGTTGTCCACTTGGGCAGCGGCGCAGAACCCGGGCAAGGATGCTGCGGCGACGCGGTCCTGGCCCAGCAGACCGATTCGGATCATCGTCGGTTTCCCCGCAGGATCGTCACCCGACCTGACAGCGCGCACGCTTGGCGAGCCACTTTCGCGTGCCTTGGGCCAGCCAGTCATCATCGAAAACAAAGTCGGCGCCGGCGGCAATATCGCCGCTGACTATGTAGCCAGGGCGACCGATGACCACACCATTGGCCTGATGATCAATGGCAACATGACGATTGCCAAGCTGCTCAATCCGAAGCTCAACTACGATCCACTGAAGGACCTGACCCCAATCAGCCTGATCGGCGTCTCACCGCTGGTGCTGACAGCTCCGGTGGGCGCTCCTGGCGCCACGGCCCGGGAATTTTTCGCTGCAGCGCGCAGCGCCGGTGACAAGTGGAGCTACGGCACACCCGGCGTCGGTACGGTAGGTCACATCGGCATGGAGTGGCTCAAAGGCAAGACTGGCATCAACCCGGTTCATGTGCCCTACCCTGGTTATCCTCAAGTGGCCAACGCCATGCTCAGCGGCCATTTGCAACTGGCCATGTTGCCGCCTGCACTGGCCATGGCCCAGATCAAGGCTGGCAAGCTGCGCGCCATCGGCGTGACCTCCAGCGGACGCAGCACCCTGGTACCTGAACTGCCGAGCATGACTGAGGCCGGGGTCCAGGGGTTCAGCCTGGAAATCTGGAATGCCGTCGCAGCGCCGAACTCCCTTCCCAAACCGGTGGTGGCCAGACTGTCTGCCCTCTTCAGTGACATTGCACGCTCGCCCGAAATGCGCGAAAAGCTGTTTCAGCAGGGCTGGCAGGTGCAAGGAACATCGGCCGAAGGCCTGGCCAACCGCATCAAAGTGGATACCGCTCTGTTGGGCGGCGTCATCACCCTGCGCGGCATCAAGGCCGAATAAGCAGCTTGTCGAACTGAACCTTCAAGGTATCAAAACGGGAAAACAGGGGATCGAGCTGATCCGTCTGCAGTGGCTGCTTGCCAAGTTGTTCTATTGCTGACTCCAGAAACTCGCTTGATCTCTGCAAGCCGTCGACACCGGCTCGCTGTGAATGGCTCTGCAGGGTGTGCAAAAGCCGTAGCGCCTCGTTGCGGGCGCTCACGTTGTCGGGCCGGGCGCGCCATTGTCGAAGCGCCCCACCCAACTGGTGCAGCAGGGCCGACGCCTCATCGGCAAATTCTTCGGGCAACACCGGGTCCGGCAGCTCCAGATGGATCAGTGCCGGTTCAGAAAACTCAAAGCACTCAATATCCTGCAGCGCCTGCAGCAAGCCGGCTGCGGGCGGCTTGAGAAATCCAGCGGCGAATTGATGCAGCAGGCGGCGCAGGTCTTCCGCCGCCTCAAGAAACACCCGGGCATGCTCAGGCAGACCGGGCGCCTGGGCCTGCGCATGGCGCATTGCCCGCTCGAGGGTTTGCGCCAACTCGGACAAGGCGGGCAGCCCGATGCGCTCAGAACTGGTTGCCAGCGAATGCGCCCAGCCGAGCGCGCTCTGCGGGACCGGTCGATGCAATTCAAGCGCCCATTCACCAAGTTCGACGTGCAGGTGGCGCGACCATTCGTCGGCCTCGTTCAGATAGGCGTTGAATTCAGCAATGCCAATGCGCAGGTTTCCAATCACCTTGTCCTGGTCATGCGCTTCCGCCGGCTGCAAATCCGGTTCCTGTTTAGCCAAGGTTGCCGTCAAGTTATAGGCTTGGCGCACCGCATCAAGCAGTGGTGTCTGCGCCGCTTGCGGCGAGCTCACCTGTGCCAGCAATAACAGCAGTGTGCGCGGCAGCTGCGGCGAAATTTCGGTCTCGCCTCGCGCCAGCGCCCGGTACTGCAGCAGGATCTGCGACAGTGCGCGCTTGCCCGGCGCATCGGCCACGCACAGACCGTCCGCCATGGCCTGAAAATAGGCCGCGCAAATCTGCCAGAAGACGCGTGGTTTTAGCTCACTCTGGGCACTAACCAATCCAAGGCTGATGTCGCACATGTCGTGGGCACAAGCGCTCTCGCCAGAACGCATCAGCTTGAGCACGCAGCCGTCGACGCGGGATTGAAGCTGTGGCTCGTAGGCCAATGCTTGCTGCTCAAGCGGCAGCGCAAAATCGACCCAACGCCAATCGCGTCGCCAGAGGTCTTCTGAAGTCAAAGCTGCACCATTTCGAAATCTTCCTTGCGCGCGCCACACTCGGGGCAAGTCCAGTTGATCGGTACCGCGCTCCAGGGCGTTCCCGCAGCCAGGCCATGCTCGGGCGCACCGCTGGCTTCATCATAGATCCAGCCACAAATCAGACACATCCAGGTGTTGGTCGCATTCACAGCAAAACGCCTTCCAATAGAATGTCTTCATTGTAAAACCTGGCTTGCAGCCAAACACTTCCCAGCACATGACACACTCCATTGACCACAACCAAACCCTGTTCGATCGCGCCAAACGGGTGATTCCCGGTGGCGTCAATTCCCCAGTCAGGGCTTTCAAGGCTGTCGGTGGCACGCCGCGCTTTGTCAAGCGCGCACAGGGCGCCTATTTCTGGGACGCGAACGACCAGCGCTACATCGACTACATCGGCTCCTGGGGCCCCATGATTCTGGGTCACGGCCACCCGGCCGTCGTCAAGGCAGTTCAGGAAGCTGTTCTGGAAGGTTTTTCTTACGGCGCACCGACCGAGCGTGAAGTCCAACTGGCAGAGGAAATCCTGAAGCTTATGCCATCGATGGACATGGTGCGGCTGGTCAGCTCCGGCACAGAGGCTGCCATGAGTGCGATCCGGCTGGCCCGCGGTGCCACCGGCCGCAGCAAGCTGATCAAGTTTGAAGGCTGCTATCACGGCCACGCCGATGCGCTGCTGGTGAAAGCCGGCTCGGGTCTGGCGACCTTTGGCAACGCCACCAGCGCCGGTGTGCCGCCCGAGGTGGTGCAGCACACGCTGGTGCTCGAATACAACAACGTGGCTCAGCTCGAAGAGGCCTTTGGACTGTATGGCAAGGAGGTCGCCTGCCTGATGATCGAGCCGATTGCCGGCAATATGAACTTTGTGCGCGCCTCCATACCGTTTGTGAAGCGCTGCCGTGAGTTGTGTACCGAATATGGTGCGCTGCTGGTGTTTGACGAAGTCATGAACGGCTTTCGCGTCGCTCTGGGCGGCGCGCAAAGCGTCTATGCGCGCCGGATTCCGGGTTTCGAACCCGATATGACAGTGATGGGCAAAGTCATTGGCGGGGGCATGCCGCTGGCGGCCTTTGGCGCCAAACGGGCGGTGATGGAACAGTTGGCTCCACTGGGTGGCGTCTACCAGGCCGGCACGCTGTCGGGCAACCCGGTGGCGACGGCCTGTGGTCTGGCCACTTTGCATGAGATCAGCAAGCCCGGCTTTTTTGAAGATCTGTCGAGAAAGACAGGCTCGCTCGTCACAGGCCTCGCGTCAGCTGCTGCGGCCGAGGGTGTGCCCTTCAGTGCCGACAGCGAAGGCGGCATGTTCGGATTCTTCCTGCTGCCCGAGCTGCCGCAGAATTATCCCCAGGTCATGAAAACCGACAGCGCGCGCTTCAACCAGTTGTTCCACGGCTTGCTCGACGGCGGCGTCTACATTGCCCCGGCGCTGTACGAGGCCGGCTTTGTCAGCGCCGCGCACAGCGACGAAGACATTGCCACCACGGTGGCGCTGGCGCGCCAGGTATTCAAGCAGATGTAGCTTGCTCCCCATATGACTGCGCTGACGACCCGGCTGACGCGCTC
>CAIYGK010000674.1 GCA_903925725.1 uncultured beta proteobacterium
AGGAACGACTCCTCGCCAAGATCGGCTACGGCGATCTCAAGCTACATGCCGCAGAACACCGGAGCATGCTTAAAGAATTGCAGGCCATGCGCGAACACTTCAAGACCCTCAGCGACGATGATGACTCCCCCGGGGGCTCAGTGTTGTCGCCCAACTGGTCGGTGATGCAGTTTATTCTGGGCTTTGCCTTTGGGCATGTGATGACCAGTGACATGAGCTACGTTCAGCCACTCCAGGCTAGCAGTAGTTCTCAGCAACGAACATCTGGCAGCGTTTGACCTGTTGCCGGCGAGATCAAGAAAGCTGTGGGATGAGCCGCCCACCCAGCCAATCGGCACAGCGAGAAGAATCATCATCGCTTTGGGACGTGTCATGATGATGGTGCCCGGAGCGTTGTGTGATGAATTACTCCGTCATCCATCGGTAACATACCGGCGACTTGCTGGATCGCTTCTGCCACTTGTCGGCTGCTGTCACGCTCCCGCCGCATATTGCGCAGGAGGTACTTGCCTGTGACCGGATTGACCCGCGCTGAACCATCCTGTGCCCCGCTTTGGCTGTGGCCCAGCAGCAAGCCAATGAGTTGGCCATTGCAACCCAGGCATTTTCTGGTTATAGCGCCATAGTGCAAAATAGCCCTAATGGTCATCCAATTTATTCACAGAAATTTTCTGCACAATTCTTGCAAACAAATTTATATGTTTTTCGGATTTTTGCTCAGTTTTTCCTGTTTTTGCACATAAACAAGGACCGGCGAACACGTTTAAAAACAATGAGTTAGCCATTTTTTATACAACGCCCCTAACTTTGGGTCAGGACTCCGATGTCTGATTTAAGTCTTCAACTGCAGCAAGCCACTGGCCAGTTGCCAGTGTCAAGCTATTTTGATGATGCGCTTTATCAGCGCGAACTGAAAACGATTTTTCAACACGGCCCGCGTTACGTTGGACATGTCCTGAGCGTACCCAACGTGGGCGACTACGCCACGCTTGCACAGGAGAACAACGGCCGCGCACTGGTGCGCACCAGCAAAGGCATTGAGCTTGTTTCCAACGTTTGCCGCCATCGGCAAGCGGTGATGCTGCAAGGGCGTGGCTCGCTGGACCGGGTACATCCCGGTGCTGCGGCCGGCAATATCGTTTGCCCTCTGCATCGCTGGACCTACAGTGGCAACACAAGCCAGCCTGTGGGCACACTGCTTGGCGCCCCCCATTTCCCGAGCGATCCCTGTTTGAACCTGAACAACTACCCACTTCGTGAATGGAACGGCTTGCTTTTTGACGACAATGGTCGCGACATAGAGGCCGATCTTGCTGACATGGGTCCGCGCACGGATCTGGATTTCAGCGGGTTTGTCCTCGACAAGGTTGAAATGCACGAGTGCAATTACAACTGGAAGACCTTCATCGAGGTCTACCTTGAAGACTACCACGTCGGGCCATTCCATCCCGGACTCAGCAGCATGGTTACCTGCGACGACCTGCGCTGGGAATTCAAGCAGCATTACTCAGTGCAGACCGTTGGCAACGCGAGTCCCGCGGCGCGCGCCGGCAGCGCGGTCTATCAGCGCTGGCAAAACGCGCTTCGCACCTACCGCAAAGGCGAGCCAAGCAAGTATGGTGCGATATGGCTGACCTACTACCCGCACATCATGGTCGAGTGGTACCCGCACGTTTTGACCGTCTCCACGCTGCACCCCAGAGGTGTCAACAAGACCCTGAACATGGTCGAGTTCTACTACCCTGAAGAGATCCACGCGTTTGAACGCGAATTTGTCGAAGCTCAGCAGGCGGCCTACATGGAGACCTGCCTCGAAGACGATGAGATTGGTGAACGCATGGATGCGGGTCGTCGTGCGCTGATGATGCGTGGCGACAACGAGGTCGGGCCCTACCAAAGTCCGATGGAAGACGGCATGCAGCATTTTCACGATTGGTATCGCTGCCAGATCCAGACCTGATCCCATGCAAGCGCTATGGATGTTGTTGGGCTCCTTCTTCTTTTCGACCATGGCAGTTGGCGTGAAAGTTGCCTCCGCGAGTTTCAACACTTTTGAGTTGGTCTTCTATCGCGGGATTGTCAGCGTTTTGTTCATCGCTTTGGTTCTGCGCGCGCGCGGCACCGCGCTGAAAACGCCCGTCCCCATGATGCACCTCTGGCGCAGCGTCGTGGGCGTGCTCTCTTTAGGTGCCTGGTTTTATGCCATCGCCCACCTGCCACTGGCCACGGCAATGACTCTGAACTACATGAGTGGCGTCTGGGTTGCCGCCTTCATCGTCGGTGGCGCGATGCTCTACGGACGAGTGCAGAAACAGGGACCGCTTTCGGTCACCGTGCTGGCAGGTTTTGCGGGCGTAGTGATGATGCTGCGACCCACCGTCGATCAAAACCAGCTGTTTGCCGGTCTTATAGGGCTACTCTCCGGACTGGGCGCAGCCATGGCGTACCTTCAGGTTACAGCGTTGGGCAAAGCCGGTGAACCCGAGGGACGCACGGTATTCTATTTTTCTGTTGGTTCAACCCTGTGCGGCCTCATCGGGATCAGTCTGACCGGGCTGAGTTCATGGAGTTCTGTCAGTTGGCAGGCCATTGGCTGGCTGATTCCGATCGGCATCCTCGCTTCATTGGGCCAATGGTGCATGACGAGGGCCTACAGCAGAGGCTCAACCCTGTTGGTGGCCAATTTGCAATATTCCGGGATCTTGTTTGGCGCCTTCTACAGTCTGCTACTGATCGGCGACAGCATTCCCCTCATCGGATGGGCCGGGATGGCGCTGATTGTGGCCAGCGGACTGGCTGCGACGGTGCTGCGCACGCGAATCCTGCCTGATACGCCAGCAGAAGCTCATTGATAACACACCAAGATCACCACGCTCTACAAGAGAAACTCATCGAATGTACAAGACACTGATATCCGCAACGCAGCTCAAAGACCTGCTTGGCAGCGCACAGCCTTGCATGGTGTTTGACTGCAGCTTTGAACTGGCCCAGCCCTTGATCGGCGATCAGCAGTATCTGCAGTCACACATTTGCGGCGCAGTCCGGGCAGACCTGGATCGGCATTTGAGCTCAGCCAAGGCAACGACGGACGCAGCATCTGGCGGACGTCACCCCCTTCCTTCAAGGGAAACCTTCGCGGCCTGGCTTGGGAGCATCGGCTTTCATAATGAGATGCAGGCCGTGGTCTACGATCGCCAGGGTGTCAATTACTGTGGCCGACTCTGGTGGATGCTGAAATGGGTGGGTCATGAAAATTCGGCCGTACTGGACGGTGGTCTGCAGGCCTGGTTGGACTGCGGTGGCAAGGTTGAGAGCGGCGCAGCGCCGACCTCTACGGCTGTCGTGTTTTCGCTTGCCGATGCCAGAGCGGTGCTGAAAACGACCCATCAAATCGCCGCCAGTCTGGGACGGATCGAGCAAAGTCTGATTGACGCACGTGGTGCGCCACGCTTCCGGGGCGAAGTCGAACCGCTGGATCCGGTTGCCGGACATATCCCAGGCGCCCTGAACCGCCCGTTTGGTCAAAATTTCGATCCGACAGGAAAATTCAAGCCGGCAAATCAACTCAGGCAGGAGTTCGAAGCGCTGTTGGGCCAACGCAATCCAGCGAATGTCGTGCATCACTGTGGGAGCGGCGTCAGCGCTGTCCCCAACATCATCGCCATGGAGTTAGCTGGATTGGGGCGTAGCGCACTGTACGCAGGGAGCTGGAGCGAATGGTGCAGTGACCCCAGTCGACCGGTCGCCCAGGGATAGTTGGGTTTCAGGGAGTGCCCGATGATCCGGTCGTCTGCGTCGCAAACGTGATCTGACTGATGCCCGACCGGCTGGCTGCTTCCATCACGGTAACTACCGACTGATGGATCGCATTCGCATCCGCATGAATGACCAGCACCGTCTCTTTCCCGACCTTGGCAGTCTCAGTCAGGGCAGTTGCAAGCTGCTCCAGCGTGCGTCCGGCCACAGCGTTGCCGTTGACACTGTAGCGACCATCGCTGCTCACGGTCACAACAACTTCCTTGGGGTAGTCGCGTTGCGCCTGCGCATCGGCCGTCGGAAGCTTGATCTGGAGTTCAGAATATTTGCTGTAGGTCGTGGAAAGCATCAGAAAGATGACGACGACGAGCAGTACATCGATAAACGGAATCAGGTTGATCTCTGGCTCTTCCCGCCCACGTGAACGGAACTTCATGCTGATTGACGCAAGGTATTGAGGTGTCGCGCAAACTGATCCGCTGACAGTTCAAGCGTCAACAAATAGGCATCGACCCTGGCCCTGAAATAACGCCAGAAAATAAGTGAAGGAATCGCCACCATCAGTCCGAACGCCGTGTTGTACAAAGCGACGGAAATGCCGTGTGCCAACTGGGCTGGATTGGCGGCAGCACCAGCGCCTGGCGACTGCG
>CAIYGK010000675.1 GCA_903925725.1 uncultured beta proteobacterium
CATCTCCCATTTGATTTCGCGGATGCCCAGACGGTTTGCCAGGGGCGCAAATACCTGCAGCGCCTCTTGCGCCATC
The DNA here is from genome assembly GCA_903925725.1 of uncultured beta proteobacterium. Classification (GTDB taxonomy): domain Bacteria; phylum Pseudomonadota; class Gammaproteobacteria; order Burkholderiales; family Burkholderiaceae_C; genus Rhodoferax. The sequence continues at coordinate 77 of CAIYGK010000675.1, forward strand.
CCTGGCGGCATGGGCAGTTTGACAGCAGCAAAATAGCGCAATGTCTGAAGTCGCGAGGCAAGGCGCAGCATCACGACGCGCAGGTCGCGGGAGAATGCGAGCAGCATCTTGCGCACATTCTCGGTCTGCGCGGCGGCCGTTTGTGCCATCGGTATCGGTGTTGCTGATCGCTCGGTAGCCATCTGGCTCAGGCGCGCCTGCCGTTGCACACGCACAAGCTGGGTTGTTTCCAGCGCCAGTGCCGCGAAATTTTCACCAAAGGCTTTGGCAATGACTTCCTGCGGTTTGTTCAGGTGGTCACAGGCGTAAACCAGATAGCTCGCAGCCTGCATCGCCTCCGAACCACCAATATGTTTGAGGATGGCAGCAACCGCATCAGCGTGGGCCAGAATGTTTTCGCCGGTATCGAGTACCTCCCCTGAAAGCAGTGGCTCAGCGAAAGCGCGCGCTCGTACCAATGCCTGATCCTGCCCCAGCACCCCCGGTGACGTGCCGGAAAGCGCGGAGGCAGGACCTGTGCTGTCGGCGTTAAGTCGTTTCATCCGCGCTGCATCCCGTCCTTAGCCCAGCAAGAAAGACGTCACGGCCTGCACCTGATCGTCCGACACCAAAGTCGGTGCATGACCCACACCTGCAAACTGCAGCAGTCGCGCTTTGGGACCGCGTTGTGTCATCACCTGGGCCGTTTCCAGCGCGAGCAGATCCGACTGCGCGCCCCTGACCAACAAGGTCGCCGCCTTGATGTTGTCATACAACTGCCAAAGCAAGGCTTCGCCTTGCGCCACCGACTCCGGTGTCACGCTGCGAAATGGCACCGCGATCGCCGGGTCGTAGCGCAGCGTCAGGTAAGCCGGGCAATGTTCCATGGGTTTCACCATCGGCTCCGTCAGCGCCAGCCACTGCGCTGGCGTGTGCGGACCAAAGCTGCTGGATGTCGCCCAGATCGCGTCTGCGGCCTCTTGAAGCGAGGCAAACTTGCCGGTCTGCCCGAGGTATTCGCCTATGCGCTGCAAGGCCTGCCACTGCATCACTGGCCCTACGTCATTGAGCACCAATCTGCGCACGGGAGCCGGAAGTGTCAATTCAGGCTGTCCTGCCAGAATCATGCCGATGACACCGCCCATGCTGGTGCCAACCCAGTCGAGCGTTGCCGGCCGCAGTTGCGCCGTCAAAGCCAGCATGTCGGCCGCGTAGGCGGGAATCTGGTAGCCGGCAGGATCTTTCAACCAGTCGCTCTGTCCCCGCCCGACAACATCCGGGCAGATGACGCGAATCGGCGCCTTGGCCTGGTGGCACAAAGCCTGCGCCAGCGTGTCAAAGTCGCGCCCCTGCCGGGTCAACCCGTGCACACATACGACGACATGGGAACTCTGCTTGTCGCCCCAATCCCAATAGGCCATCCGGTGTCCGCCCGTCGTATCAGGACACAGTAGGTAATTCAGCGTAGGCTTAAACATGGTGAAATCACTGGTCTCATAATCCCTGCATCCTAATTCAATCGGAGTTCCAAAATGCTGAATGGCAAAACCGCCCTCGTCACCGGATCCACCAGCGGCATTGGCCTGGGCATCGCAAAGGCACTTGCCGCCAAAGGCGCCAACATTGTCCTGAATGGCTTTGGCGATGTGAAGGGTCCGAGCGCTGAGGTCGGCGCGTTCGGCGTGCAGGTCGACTATCACGGAGCCGACATGAGCAAGCCGGCAGAGATTGAAGCGATGATGAAATTTGCCGCCGAACGCTTTGGCCGTATCGACATACTGGTCAACAACGCCGGCATTCAGCACGTCGCACGCATCGAGAACTTCCCGGTCGAGCGCTGGGACGCCATCCTCGCCATCAACCTCAGCAGCGTCTTTCATGCCACGCGTTTGGCGCTGCCCGCCATGAAGGCCGCCAATTGGGGTCGCATCATCAACGTAGCGTCGGTGCACGGCCTGGTTGCCTCGGCCGAGAAATCGGCCTATGTCACCGCCAAGCATGGCGTGGTCGGACTGACCAAGGTGACGGCGCTGGAAAACGCGACCACAGGTGTGACCTGCAACGCCATTTGCCCGGGCTGGGTGCTGACGCCCCTGGTACAAAAGCAGGTCGACGCGAAAGCCGCAGCGCTGGGATTGTCGGATGCGGATGCGATCAAACTTCTGCTCGGCGAGAAAGAGCCATCGCAGCAATTCACCACGCCAGAGGAACTGGGCGAACTGGCGGTATTCTTCTGCTCCGCTGCGGCCAACAACGTCCGTGGCGTGGCCTGGAATATGGATGGCGGCTGGACCGCACAATAGCGATCAAAGGAGACTTGGCATGTCACAGTTTTCGTTTGAAACCGTACCCAGGATCATCTGCGAGCAAGGCAGTGCCAACCGCCTTGGCGAAATTGCTCAGGGCTTGGGTATCTCACACCTGTTCCTGGTAACCGATGCCGGACTGATCAAGACCGGAATGATGGATGGTGCCCTGGCCTCGCTGGCACAGGCCAGGATTAGGGTGACAGTATTTTCTGACGTGCAGGCCGATCCGCCGGAACACGTCGTAGTGGCAGCCGTTAATGCCGCGCGCGAAGCTGGCGTTGATGGCGTGGTCGGCTTCGGTGGCGGCAGTTCACTTGACAGCGCCAAACTGGTGGCGCTGCTGGCGCGCACACCGCAGGCGCTGCCCGATATTTACGGCATCGGTCTGGCACGCGGTCCGCGTCTGCCGCTGATCCAGGTTCCAACAACGGCCGGAACCGGCTCAGAAGTAACGCCGATTTCGATACTGACTACCCCGAGCCATGAAAAGAAGGGCGTTGTCTCGCCCTTGCTCTACCCGGATCTTGCACTGCTCGACAGCCGCCTGACTTTGGGTTTACCCCCCGCTATCACAGCCATGACCGGCGTTGACGCCATGGTGCATGCAGTAGAGGCTTTCAGTACCCGTCTGAAGAAGAACCCGCTGTCAGATGCCCTGGCACTGAAGGCTCTGCAGTTGCTGTACGCCAACCTGCCTGGGGCGGTGAGTGACGGCAAGAATGCAACCGTGCGCGAAAACATGCTGCTCGGCTCCCTGTTCGCCGGCATGGCCTTCGCCAACGCACCGGTCGCTGCTGTGCACGCACTGGCTTACCCGCTCGGCGGCCACTACGGTCTGCCGCACGGACTGTCCAATTCGCTGGTCTTTGTTGCGGTTTTGAAGTTCAACCTGCCTGTCGCACAGGCACCGTATGCGCAGTTGGGTCGGGCCATCCAGCCGCAACTGATTGCGGCCACTGACAGCGAGGCGGCTGCCGCATTTGTCGCTGCGATGAGCCAGTGCGTGTCTGCCATGCCCTATGCACAATCCCTGCGCGCTGCCGGCGTCAAACACGAAGACCTGCCGATGCTGGCACAGGACGCCATGAAGATCGGGCGCCTGCTGGTCAATAATCCGCGCGACGTCACGCTGGAGGATGCGGCGGCGCTGTACCAGGCTGCCTTCTGAGGCCCACCGGGGGCGTACCGCTACTTCAGTTGCACCGACCCCGACACCGTCACCACCACCGAGGTCTTGCCGGCCTCAACGAGAAGCGCGGCTTCAGCGGCGCCTGCGCGAGCCTCCATCGCCAGCATGCGTGGCCGCGGCGACATACCCTGGTCGTTGCTGTTGACATTGACTTCACGCAGGGTAAATCCGGCAAATCCAAAGCTGCGGCTGATCTCCGCGGCCCTGGCCTTGAAGCGCTCGATAGCCATGCTCTGCGCCTCAGTTTCCACTCTTGCGCGTTGCTCGCGACTCAGACCCCAGGCGATACCGCTGACGCTGAGCGTCTGTATGCGGCCTGCTGCCGCACCGATAGCTGCGAGGTCACGCCCTTCGAGAACCAGTTCGGCCGATCCGTGCCAACCCGTTGATTTGCCGTCACGACCATAACGTGGCGTCACGCTGAAATTGCCCGTGTGTGCCTCAAGCAGACCAACTTGAGCCACTTTGCGGGCCTCTGCGAGGGCAGTATCGATCGCCGCCTTGAGTTGGCTCTGCACCAGGGAGGCGTCTGCGCCATCGCGACTTGTACTCAGGGTGATCGACAACAAGTCCTGCTGGACTTCAACGGCTCCAGAGGCCGATAGCTGCACAATATTTTGTGCCTCTGAATGCAGCGCTGGTTGGGCAAAGCCGCTCGCGGATACCGCCAGGATGGCGCATGCCGCCAGCATGCTGATGGGAATTTTCACACCTACTCCTCTCAAGGTAATACGCCGGCCGCGCCAGCGCTCAGGGACGCTGTTGGCGCAGTTGCTGACGCAAGTCGGCACGTTCCTGTGCCGATAAATGCCGACGCGGCGGCGTGTCTGAATTCCGCGAACTGTTATTCGACTCCTGCGCGCGCTGAGCTTTCAAGGTCTGACGCAATTCCACACGCCGTTGCTCGGTCACACCCTGCGATGCTGGCGCTTGCGACTCGCGCGCCTGCTGCGCCCAGACGCTGCTCAGGACGAAAGGAAACAGCAATGCGAATTGAAGGAACTTCATGGTTTCAATCGGACGCCTGATGGACGCCACTGGCCACATTGTTCAACCATTGGCCTGCGGGAAGGCGCAAGATTTGTAACAGGTTGTCAACACAGGCAAGAAATCGGCAATTTCGTTGCTGCAAACCTGCAAAATTGCCTTTGTTACAAATTTACGGGTGCCCCATGAGCCAAACATCCATACGAAACAACAAGATCCTGGTTGTCGATGACGACGCACGTATCCGCGACCTGCTGCGGCGCTACCTGACGCAGGAAGGCTTTGACGTCGTGCTGGCAGAGGACGGCAAATCGCTGACACGCATCCTGCTGCGCGAATCCGTGGACCTGATTGTGCTGGACCTGATGATGCCCGGCGAAGACGGTCTGTCGGTTTGCCGACGACTGCGCGCCGCCAACGACCGCACGCCTATCATCATGCTGACAGCCAAGGGCGAGGACGTGGACCGGATTGTCGGCCTGGAAGTCGGCGCCGACGATTACCTGGGTAAACCCTTTAACCCACGCGAACTGCTGGCCCGCATTCATGCAGTGCTGCGGCGACGCCCGAAACCCGAAGCACCGGGTTCGCCTTCCAGCGAAAACGAGGTCGTCAACTTTGGACCATTTTCTTTCGACCTGGGAGCGCGCACGCTCAAACGCGGGGAGGAGGACCTGGCGCTGACCACAGGTGAGTTCGCCATGCTCAAGACGCTGGTCCGCCATCCGCGCCAACCGCTGTCGCGTGAGAAACTGGCGCAACTGGCACGCGGCCGCGAATTTGAGCCTTTCGACCGCAGTCTGGATGTGCAGGTTTCGCGCCTGCGCAAGCTCGTCGAAATCGACGCCACCAGTCCCCGTTACATTCAAACTGTCTGGGGCGTAGGCTACGTGTTTGTACCAGACGGCGCTGCGTGAACCGGTTGCGAGCACCGTGGCGCCTGAGCCTCTTCTGGCGCACCTTCTTTCTGCTGGCCCTGCTGCTGATCGGCAGCATACTGGCGTGGCTGCAAACGCTGCGCTCGCTTGAGTTTGAGCCGCGGGCAATTCAGACCGCACAGCAGATTGCCTCGCTCGTCAATTTGAGCCGAGCAGCACTGATTCACTCGGACGCGATAGCCCGGGTTTCCCTCATCAAGACGATGACGGAACAGGAGAGCGTTCGCATCGTGCCGCGCGAGCCTGGCGACCGTTTTGAGCCCTTCGAACGTGACGCGCTGAGCGAGCGCATCGCGCTTGAGCTCAGCACCAGGCTGGGAGCCGGTACCGAACTGGCCAACAGCGTCAATGACGAAGAAGGTTTGTGGGTTGGTTTCACCATTGATGGTGACAACTACTGGATGCGCACCAATAGAGACCGCTTCAACCGCACTGCCGGGCGCACCTGGGTCGTCTGGCTGATCACGGCGGCAGCACTTTCCTTGGCCGGTGCCGCCTTGATCGCGCGGCTGATCAACCGGCCCTTGAAGGAGCTGTCATTTGCAGCAAGTCGTGTCCGCGAGGGCGACTTTGACGCCAGCACTCTGGATGAAACAGTGGCCACGAGCGAGATACGAGCAGTCAACATCGGCTTTAACCGCATGAGCCAGCGACTGGCAAAAATTGAGCAGGACCGTGCCATCATGCTGGCCGGCATTTCACACGACCTGCGCACACCTTTGGCGCGACTGCGCCTCGAAACCGAACTCAGCGTAGCAGACGACGAGGCGCGTGCCAACATGGCCTCGGACATCACACAACTGGACGCGATCATCGGCAAGTTTCTCGACTATGCCCGACCCGACAAGGTGCGCTTGAGTACGGTAGCCCTGTCAGACGTGCTTGATGCCTGTCTTTTCGGCTACCGCAACCGAGCCGATATGCGCTTCAATCTGGAACTGGGCGAAGGCCTGCTGGTACTTGCAGATTCCGTCGAACTCGGCCGCGTCATCAATAACCTTCTGGAAAATGCCGGCCGCTACGGCAAGTCAGTGGATACCGGTGTGGCGGTACTCGACATCGCCGCCAAGGCCCGCGACAACTGGATATTGCTCAAGGTGCGCGATCACGGTATCGGCGTTGCCGATGCACAGTTGAGCAACCTGACCAAGCCGTTCTATCGGGGCGAAGCGGCACGCACTGCGGCCAACGGTGCCGGGCTCGGTCTTGCCATCGTAGAGAAGATCATCCTGCGTATGGGTGGCACTTTCGCACTGAGCAACTCCTCCACCGGCGGTCTGGTTGCCAACATCAAACTACAGCGCGCCCCGGCTACCTGATCGCTTTGGGCTTGCGCTTCTACCAACGCCAGCGCGCGGCGGCAGGCCAGTATGCTGACTCAGGACGCGACCCTTGACGGGCGCTGCAGTCGGCAAGGCAGTGGCTGTCGAATTCTTGCGCCGTGCGCTGCTGTAACTGCCATCCGTCAAAGGTTGAAACGTCGGAATCAGATGGTGTTTACCGTTGCCAATCAGGTCCGCGCGACCCATTGCCTTGAGTGCTTCGCGCAGCAAAGGCCAATTGTTCGGATCGTGGTAACGCAAGAACGCCTTGTGCAGGCGCCGACGCTTGTCGCCGCGCACGACATCAACCGTTGCACTATCGCGAGTCACCTTGCGCAGCGGGTTGCGACTGCTGTGGTACATCGCAGTGGCGCTCGCCATGGGCGACGGATAAAAGGTCTGAACCTGGTCAGCGCGAAAGCCATTCTTCTTCAGCCACAGCGCCAGTCTCATCATGTCTTCATCACTGGTGCCCGGATGCGCAGCAATGAAATAGGGAACCAGAAACTGCTTCTTGCCGGCCTCCAGCGAATACTTGTCAAACAGGGTTTTGAATTTGTCATAGGAGCCAATGCCGGGCTTCATCATCAACGCCAATGGAGCCTGTTCGGTGTGCTCGGGCGCAATCTTCAGATAACCGCCGACGTGGTGCGTCACCAGTTCCTTGACGTATTCCGGGCTTTGCACCGCCAGGTCATAGCGCAGACCTGAGCCAATCAGAATTTTCTTTATGCCCTTGAGCGCGCGGGCGCGCCGGTACATGTGGATCAACGGCGCGTGATCGGTTCCCAGGTTCTGGCAGATACCGGGATAGACGCAACTTGGCTTGCGACATGCGGCTTCGATCTCGGCACTCCTGCATCCCAGCCGGTACATATTGGCGGTAGGGCCACCCAGATCCGAGATCGTTCCGGTAAAGCCTTTCACCTTGTCACGGATCTCTTCGATCTCGCGAATCACCGAGTCTTCCGAGCGGCTCTGGATGATGCGCCCTTCGTGCTCGGTTATGGAGCAGAAGGTGCACCCACCAAAGCAGCCACGCATGATGTTGACGCTAAAGCGGATCATCTCCCACGCCGGGATTTTGGTAACGCCATCATGGCCACCCTGCGCGTCGGCATAAGCAGGGTGCGGACTGCGTGCATAGGGCAGATCGAAGACCATGTCCATCTCTGCGCTGCTCAGGGGAATCGGCGGCGGCGTGATCCAGACGTCGCGCGCGGTGGTGCCGCTGCCGTGCGCCTGCACCAGGGCCCGTGCATTGCCTGGATTGGTCTCAAGATGAAGGATACGGTTGGCGTGCGCGTACAGCACAGCGTCGCTCCTGACCTGCTCGTAGCTGGGCAGTCGAATCACCGAGCGATCGCGCGGCGGCACTCTGAGCTTCCCTTTTGCCACCGACAAATCCGGATTGACGACAAAACGGACGGGCTGCACTGCGCCCGTGTCTTTCGCACAAGAACTGCCCTGCTGCGCCACCTGCTCACTGGTTGTTTGGTAAGGGCTGACGTGGGTCTCGACCCGCCCCGGTTCGTCAACACTGGTCGAATCAATCTCGAACCAGCCTTGGCGTGACGCGTCGTCCGGTCGGCGCACAAATGCTGTGCCCCGCACATCGGTGATATTCTGAACCGACTCGCGTGCCGCCAGCCGGTGGGCAATTTCGACGATGGCGCGCTCGGCGTTGCCGTAGAGCAGCAGGTCGCACTTGGCGTCGACCACAATCGAACGCCGCACCTTGTCCGACCAGTAGTCGTAATGGGCGATGCGCCGCAGCGAGCCCTCAATGCCACCGAGCACCAAAGGAACATCGTTGAACGCTTCGCGACAGCGCTGGCTGTAGACGATGGCTGCGCGGTCAGGCCGTTTGCCGCCCACGTCACCTGGCGTGTAGGCGTCGTCACTGCGAATTTTCCGGTCGGCCGTGTAGCGGTTGATCATGGAGTCCATGTTGCCGGCGGTGACGCCCCAGAACAGATTGGGCTTGCCCAACACCTTGAATGGCTCCGCGCTCTGCCAGTCTGGTTGCGCAATGATGCCGACCCGAAACCCCTGGGCCTCAAGCATGCGACCGATCACCGCCATGCCAAAGCTCGGATGATCCACATAGGCGTCCCCCGTTACCAGAATGACGTCGCAGCTGTCCCATCCCAGTTGATCCATCTCGGCGCGGCTCATCGGCAGGAATTTGG
>CAIYGK010000676.1 GCA_903925725.1 uncultured beta proteobacterium
CGGTATTCTAATGCGGGAATGTGGGCTGTTCGTCTATGAAGGTGTTCCGATTGGTTCCAGCCCCGATGGAATTACGCTAGCAGGTGATGGCGTGTTGGAAATTAAGTGCCCAGGCGCAAAGGCGCACTTTGCCACTTTGACCGCTTCCGAGATTCCCGCCAAATACCTGCGCCAATGCCTGCATCACATTTTGGTCACTGGTGCGAAGTGGTGCGATTTTGTGTCGTACCACCCCGGATTCCCGGAACACCTGCAACTGTTTGTCACCCGCCTAGAGGCCGACAAAGATCAGATTATGGCGCATGTCGATGCATGTGTTTTGTTCCTGCACGAAGTAGACAAGTTGGAACAACGGATTCAGAAGGTGGCGGCATGAGACTCATGAAGCAGCCAATCTTCCGCAGCGAGAAATGGCGCAGGGCCGTTGCATCGATGCCATGCGTCATTTGCGGTATTGAAGGGCAGACTCAAGCTGCCCACCGGAATCAGGGCAAAGGCATGGGCGCGAAAGTCAGTGACGCATGGTGTGCAGCCCTGTGCGTTGACTGCCACGCAGCAATTGACCAGTCACGCGACATGAACAGGGATGCATGCCGCGCAATGATGGATAAGGCCATCTTTGACACCATCAATCTGATGGCCTCTGAGGGAGTTATTGAGGTGCGCGGCTGATGGAAACCATCCGCACTGGCCTGTACGCGCCACACCAAGCCCACCAGTTCCTGATGATCCTGTGGCAAGCCATCAAGCCCCGACTGCTGGCTGGAGAGCGACTGCATATCGAGGTACGGACTGAAAAACGCAGCGATCCGCAAAACCGCCTGATGTGGGCCTTGCTGGGAGAGATTGCGGAACAAGTGGAATGGCACGGCCAGCACCTGAGCGCAACCGACTGGAAAGTGATGCTGACTGCATCACTACGGAAACAACGTGCAGTGCCAGGAATCGATGGGGGCTTTGTGGTACTGGGTGACCGCACCAGCCAAATGAGCAAGTCGGAAATGTCGGAACTGATCGAACTGATCTACGCCTTTATGGCGCAGCAGGGAATGAATCTCAACCAGAAGGAAGCAGCGTAATGCCAATCGTCTACGAAATCAGCGCCAAGTCAGGCACTTACAAGGACAAACAGGGAAACGAAAAGAACAGCTATACCCGCTGTGGCGTGGTCATGACCACCAAGAACGGGGGCCAGATGGCGAAGATCGAAGCCCTGCCTGTTCACTTTGATGGCTGGCTTTACTTCAACGAGCCGAAGCAGCGCGAGGAAGCCCAATCAGCGCAAACCAAGCGCAATCTCCCTGCAGACGGCTTTGAATCGGACATTCCTTTCTAATGTTGCTCGAAATCAACCTTAACCTGCCCCCCGGCACCATGCGCACCGTGCGACAACTTGATGCAATGCCTACACCGCAAGAGGCAATGCGTCATGCGCGCAATGCCATGTCAGCAACGAAACAAAAGCTGCGCGTCATTTCAGCCATCAACAATCAAGATCGGTTGCTTGAGTACATAAAAGCGAATCCGCGCACGTCACAGAAACAAGCAATTCAAGACCTTAAAATGCCTTGGAAAGCAGCCAAAGATGCCACAAAAGAGCTAGTGATTAAGGGGATGATTATTCGGCCTAATTCGCTAGGTTATGTGGCAGTGGAGGGCAGCAAATGATCTACCGCTGTAACGATATCTTGAAATGGGCCGCACAACGTAACTTGATCGGCCTGAATGCGAAGGCGACCCCGCATGGTCAGGTGTGCAAGACGTTGGAGGAAGCTACCGAACTGCTGGACGCCATCAACAAACAGCGCCTAGACCTGATCCGGGATGCCATTGGTGACGTGTACGTCACCCTGGTCATACAAGCCGAAATGAACGGACTGACCATGACCGAATGCATTGACGCTGCATGGGAAGAAATCAAAGACCGAAAAGGCCACATGAGCGGCGGCGTATTCGTCAAGGAGCCGCCAATCCTGTTTGACCGGGGGAGCAACTGATGGATGAGATGGACATTTCCTCCGAACGCGAAACAATCGCCCGCGAGTCCGCCATCCGCGCCGCTGCACGCCCGCTTGACCCCGGCCTGCCTGGTGTGTGCGAGGACTGCGACACGGACAGCCCCCGGTTGGTGTTCGGCCTGTGTGCGCCCTGCCGGGATGTGCGGGCGAAGCTGGCGCGGCTGAGGGGTGAGGCATGAAATATCAATCTTTTGTCCGTCAAAAATCTGATTCTGTGCAGCCTGTTGGATTTACCCCAGAGCTTCCCGATAGCTATCAGTTGATGCCGCATCAGTCATCGCTGGTGGAGTGGGCGTGCAAACGCGGACGTGCAGCAATCTTTGCCGACACAGGTCTAGGGAAAAGCCGAATGCAGATTGCATGGGCCAACCAGGTTGTGATGCGCACTGGTGGCATGGTGTTGATTCTGGCCCCGCTCGCCGTTGCCGCTCAGACGGTTGCAGAAGGTGCAGCGATTGGTGTTGCGGTCCACCAGTGCCGCGACGAATCCGACCTGCAGGACGGCATCAACATTACAAACTATGACCGCCTGCACCGTTTTGACTGCAGCCGTTTTGTGGGCGTGGTGCTGGATGAGTCCAGCGTCATCAAGCATCACGATAGCAAAACGCTTGCGGTCCTACTGGATGCCTTTGGCAACACCCCATACAAGCTGTGCGCTACCGCCACCCCGGCTCCGAACGACTGGACGGAGCTTGGCACGCACGCAGAATTTTTGGGCGTACGGAAGCAAGTCGAGATGCTAGCTGAGTTTTTTGTTCATGACGCAGCAGAGACTCAGGTATGGCGACTGAAAGGCCATGCTCGCGCAATGTTCTGGAAGTGGGTCGCATCTTGGGGGGCACTGGTGCGTTCGCCTGCTGATCTTGGCTTTGACGCTTCGCGCTACGTCTTGCCTACCCTGCACGCTCATCAGCATGTGATCGAACAGGAACACTGCCCAGAGTCCACTGGAGAACTGTTTGCACGGGAGGCGCAGACGCTGATGGATCGACGTGATGCCCGTCGGAATTCGCTGGTGGATCGAGTCCGTGCGTGCGCTGAACTGGTCAACGCAGACAGCGAGCCTTGGATTGTCTGGTGCGACCTGAACGCCGAATCTGATGCGCTGTGTGCCGCTATTCCGGGTGCGGTCGAGGTGCGTGGTTCGGATTCGCCTGAAGTCAAAGAGCGCCGTTTGATCGACTTTGCAGATGGCCGGGTGCGCGTTCTGGTCTCAAAGCCATCTATCTGTGGGTTTGGACTGAACTGGCAGCACTGCGCTCGCATGGCCTTTGTGGGCGTGACTGATTCGTGGGAGGCCTACTACCAAGCCGTGCGCCGTTGCTGGCGGTTTGGTCAGAAGCGCGAGGTGCATGTGCATGTGTTTGCATCCAGTGCGGAAGGGGCCGTACTGGCAAACCTAGCACGCAAAGAGGCAGACGCAAAAGCAATGGCCGACGCCATGAGCAAGGAAACACTCGGCGCGATTCAGGCTGAGATTCTGGGCGCGTCCAAAGAATCAAACGAATACAACCCATGCAGGAAGATTGCCTTACCCGCATTCCTGCGCACGATGGAGGCAGCATGAACGTATTGGATCAGGCCAGCGGAGAAGGCTGGACGGTGTACCACGGGGACTGCGTTGAAGTTGTTGGTGGACTGCCCGACGCATCAGTGGACTACTCGATTTTCTCGCCGCCTTTTGCATCTCTCTACACCTACAGCAACTCGCCTCGAGACATGGGGAATTGCCGCACACAGGATGAGTTTTTCGAGCACTTCGCATACCTGATTGCCGAATTGCGACGGGTTATGAAGCCGGGCCATAACGTCAGCTTCCACTGCATGCAGTTGCCGACCAGCAAGGAGCGCGATGGGTACATCGGCCTGCGCGACTTCCGAGGCGATTTGATCCGTGCGTTTCAGGCGCATGGGTTTATCTACGCATCGGAGGCAGTCATCTGGAAAGACCCGGTAACCGCCATGCAGCGCACCAAGGCGCTCGGGCTGTTGCACAAAACCGTGCGCGAAAACGCCTGCATGAGCCGCCAGGGCATTCCAGATTACTTGGTGACTATGCGAGCGCCTGGGGAGATGGTTGACCGCGTGAGGCACACGCCAGATGGATACCCGGTGCAGCACTGGCAGAAAGTTGCATCGCCCGTCTGGATGGATATTAACCCGAGCGACACTCTGCAATATCGCTCTGCACGCGACCATGACGACGAACGGCACATCTGCCCGCTGCAGCTTGAGGTCATCCGTCGAGGAATCGAACTGTGGACGAATCCTGGTGATGTGGTGCTATCGCCATTTGCCGGAATAGGATCAGAGGGATATGTGTCGATCCAAATGGGTCGGCGCTTTGTTGGGGCCGAACTGAAGCAGAGTTATTTCAAGCAGGCAGCGCTAAATCTTGCATCTGCACTGAAAGAGACGGGGGATATGTTCGCATGACCATCAACCTTCTCGAACTCGCACTCTTCATCTGGCTAGCCGCCCTCGGCCTCGCGTGGGCGCTGGTGCGCATCAACGCGACCCCGAGCACATGCACGGGGAATTGCAGGCAGGGCCGGGATTGTGACTGCGTGCCGACCCTAGAACAAGAAGTTCAGCAGTAACAAACAACCACAGGAGCAAAACAAATGAACGACACCATCAACATCAACGGCGTGGAATACGCCCCCGTCAAACCCGCTGCCACCGGCACCCGCGCCGTGGTCGTAGTAGATCGCGGCTGGATTTTTGCGGGGGACGTGAACCGCGAGAATGGCCGTATCAAGCTGTCCCGCGCCCTGCATGTTTTCAAATGGGAAAACATCGGATTCGCCGGTGTGATCGACACTGCTAAAGCCGATCTGCGCCCGATTGCAGACGTGGATATTCCCGAGGGCGCTGAGAGTTTCTGTGTTCCTGTGGGGGACTCATGGGGTCTGTAATTTTCAGGCCGATCGGCTACGGCTACGGCTACGGCTACGGCTACGGCTACGGCTACGGCTACGGCTACGGCTACGGCTACGGCGACGGCTACGGCGACGGCTACGGCGACGGCTACGGCGACGGCTACGGCGACGGCTACGGCTACGGCGACGGCTACGGCTACGGCGACGGCTCCGGCTACGGCTACGGCTCCGGCTCCGGCGACACGGATGTGGTGAGACCATGAACGAGGAGAAGCTGAACCGATTGAACGGCATCGCGAACCGCAGCGCGATCGAGGGCTGGGTCGTGGCACTGC
>CAIYGK010000677.1 GCA_903925725.1 uncultured beta proteobacterium
ATAGGCTAACAACATCCATCGCACACCCAGGTCGAAATAGAGCTGTACGAGACTGGCTTGGTCACCCACCGCATTTGCGCCTTCGATGTCAAAGCTCACCGCCAAACGGCCTGTGGCCCGGGCGTGTTCAATGTCTTCCACAGTCCGCACCAACACGTATTCGCCGGCGCGCTGAGCCAGCCAGTGCCGAAAGCTGGCAATCATGCGCACATGCCTCTCGACACTGTCGTCGCCGAAGCCTATGTTCAGTGATATGTGGTCTACACCTGCAGCTCGGTAACGCTCCAGCTGGGGCAAGAAGCTCTCATCGTGTGGCCGCAGCGGCAGGCAACCATGGTTGTCCCAGACGAGGCAGGCATCAATGATGTCTCGCGCGCTTTTCATTGCAGATCCCAGTCAAAGCGGCGGCGTGTTAGCGCTCACGACAACAGCCTCTTCGTCTCCGACGTTCTGAAAGCGATGCGGCAGGCGGCTCGGAAACAAGTAAGCGTCGCCCGCTTCGAGGATGCGGGTGATGCCGCCAACGGTGACCTCAAGTTTCCCCTTGATAACCACACCGCCTTCGTCCCCTGAGTGACCATAGGGGGTCTGAGCCGTCTCAGCATGGGGTTCGTAGCGTTCCAAGAGGACCTGCAAGGGCCGTCCAGTGAGGTTGCGCCCGACCTGCCGCAGGGACAAGCCCTTGCCGCCGACCTCCAACAACTCCTCGTGGCGAAAGAAGATTTGAGTGTCGCTTTCGGGGTCGAGCGAGAAAAACTCAGATAGCGTCATGGGTAGGTTGTCCAGAATTTTGCGCAGCGACCCCACGGATGGACTGATCGCATCACGCTCTATGCCCCCCACCGTGCCATGGGTCAAGCCTGCGCGGCGCGCCAATTCGCGCTGTGCCAAGCCAAATAGCTCCCGCACATAGCGAAGTCGTGGGCCAATTCCTGGCGATGAATCATCAACTTCGGTTGCCCTTGCGCCCTTTTGGCCTTCTGCGGGAGTTCTGATGCTATCCCTCTTCCGGTCTGCAGTCTCAGTATTGGTCAGTGCTATTTTAGGTTTGGCGGTTTTGCGAGGGCGCTTCGAGGGTTCCATGAGACGCATTCAGAGTTGTTTAGTGATTCATGACCGGTCCGAGGATTGGCGTCATAAACGACGCATCAACGAGGTCAGGAAACTTCGAGTTTACGCTGTAGAGCGCCATACCAGCTGGGCCTGTCCTCTTATACACAGGTTGCGCCTCAAGGCGTCTCGAACGTCGAGGGTTGACGCAAGCTGAAAACGCTCCACCGCAAGATCGCGCGACACGCACCTCTCAGTTGGCCCTGAGCTCGGTGGCCTTGGCCGCCGCGACGGTAGTGGCGTAAGTACGCTGGCAGCGCCAGAGCACGGCCGCTGACAGGAGCAGACTGATGCAAGAGGTCCACACTGCGGCCTGCAGCAGTCCGTCTGGCCTATCTTTGAGATGGTCCGAAATTGCACCAACCAGTGCCGGGCTGAGCGAACTGCACACTGTATTTACCATGATGATGATGGCGACCAGGCGCGCTCGCAGGTGGCGCGGCGTCATATCTTGAATCGCGTTTGGAAACGTCATCATGCCGCACATGAGGAGGGTCATTTGGATCCCCAGGACAAGAAACAGTTGTGCCGCGTTGTGTACTGCAAGAAACATGGAGCTGGTGACTGCCGCCAGCAGCGAGCTGCACGTCAAAACGACGATGGGGAAGTGATCACCAAGTCGCCGGCGCAGGTATTTGGCTAGTAACTGAGTGAACAGCAGGCCAAGCAAGCTGGAAACGAACGCCGCAACGCCCATGAAGTTGCCGACCTGTACCGGCGTTGCTCCCATCTGGCGCATGGCCACCACTGGGAGAAATGCGCTGATGGCCGATAGCCCAAATAGCAGCAGACCCATGCCGAGGAAGAAGCTGCCGAAGGTACCCCAGTGCGATCGAATAAAAGCGAGGACAGACATCTGCGCGTGTGCAAGTGAAGCGGTTTGCTGCAGGTCGCCATTGGGTCGCATGGACGACTTGACCTGCGCTGACATGCTCATCACCAAGCCGATGACGAGGATGCCTGGCAGGGCTGCGGCAAAGAATGCCAGACGCCAAGTTTCCAACCCCTGCCAGGCCACGGGAAGTGATGGCCGCAAGATGTCGACGTAGTAAATCAAATAGCCGCAGAGCGAGAGCACCATGCCCTGGCCGAGTCTGCCGCCCACGGCAAAGACGGAGTTGGCAAGGACACGCTGCCTTCCCTGGAAGAGCTCGGGGATAAGAGCGTAGGCTATCGGCAGCACACCGGCCTCGCCAGCGGCGACCATGGCGCTGGCAAAGAACAGTCCTGTGAAATTCTGAGCCAGACCGCAGGCCGCCACGGCCAGACTCCAGATTAAGACGCAGATCGATAGCACGACGCGGCGATCCAGGCGATCAGCGAGCCAGGCAATCGGGTAGCCTGCTACGGCGGAGAACAGGGCAACACTCAAACCCTGAACAAGACCAATCTGGAAGTCGTTCAGCCCCATTTGCCGGCGAATTGTCTCGATCTGTAAAACAAACACCTGACGGTCCAGCACG
>CAIYGK010000678.1 GCA_903925725.1 uncultured beta proteobacterium
CATCCGAGCCAATATGCTCAGAATTTCGATGAAATCGCGTTTTGTGATTCATTGAATAACTGTTTGACCATCAACTCTCGCTTTTGCGGGGGTTGTGCAGACCATCCCTAACTCCAATGATGAACGTAACTGCTGAAAACTTTGACACCGAGGTGATTGCCGCTTCGATGCAGACCCCGATCCTGATCGACTTCTGGGCGCCTTGGTGTGGCCCCTGCAAGGTGATCGGCCCGCTGCTGGAGAAACTGGAAGCCAGTTACACCGGCCGCTTCAAACTGGTCAAGATTGACTCCGACCAAGAGCAGGAACTGAGCCAGGCTTTCGGAATTCGCAGCATCCCCACCTGCATACTGATGTTTCAGGGCAAACCGGTGGACGGCTTCATGGGTGCCTTGCCAGAAGGAAAGATCAAGGAATTTCTGGACAAGCATCTGCCTGAGGGCGACGTGCTGGAGGCCGAAGTCACTAACGTTGAAGTTGGGGACGCGCCCGATGCCAACGACCCACAGGCAATTCACGAGGCGCTGCAGCAAGCCGTGCTGAAGAATCCGGACGACGAAGACGCGCGCTTTGATTACGTCAAGTTGCTGCTGACGCGTGGGCAGACTGATGATGCCAAGGTCGCCTTCGCCCCCGTCATCGCCAAGACCACGCTGGTGCGGCGCTTTGATTCGCTGCAGCGCTGGATGAACGCGATTGACTTCACTTTGGAACGCGCCGAGCTGGCCGCTTCAGCAAGTGACTTCGACGCCAAAATTGTGGCCAACAAACGTGACTTCGATGCCCGCTTCGGCAAGGCCCAGACGCTGATGGCAGCGCAGGACTGGACCGCGGCGATGGACGAGTTACTGGAGATCCTGATGCGAGACAAAGCCTGGGCCGACCAGTTGGCGCGCAAGACCTACATTGCCATTCTCGACATCATCGAGCCGCCGAAAGTGAAGGTGGCCGACGGACAGATTCCGCCGGTTGATCCGGTGGTGGCGACTTATCGGCGACGTTTGAGCAGCGTGGTGTTGAGCTAGATCAGGCCGTCAGCCGCGCCATAGCTTCCTGGTACTTGGCCGCCGTCCTGGCAATCACTTCGTTGGGCACGCGCGGTGCGGGCGGCGTATTGTTCCAGGGCTTGCCATCAATCTGCACCTGCTCCAGCCAGTCGCGCACAAACTGCTTGTCGTAGCTGGGCGGGTTGATGCCTTCCTGGTAACTCTCGGCCGGCCAGAAAGGGGATGAGTCAGGTGTCAGTACCTCGTCCATCAAGGTCAGCGTGCCCTGGGCGTCCAGGCCAAACTCGAACTTCGTGTCGGCAATGATGATGCCCTTTTTGGCGGCGATCTCACTGGCTGCCTTGTAGAGCGCAATGCTGATGTCGCGCATGCGCGTCGCCAGATCTACACCGATCACTGCTACCGTCTGCTCGAAAGTAATGTTCTCGTCATGGTCACCGGCTGCCGCCTTGCCCGCAGGCGTGTAAATGGGCTCGGGCAATTTGGATGCGTTCTTCAGACCTGCAGGCAATTTCACGCCACACACTGCCTGGTTCTGCTGGTATTCCTTCCAGCCACTACCAGCCAGATAACCGCGTACGACGGCTTCCACCGGCAGGGGCTTGAGGCGCTTGACCAGCATGGAGCGGCCCACCACTTGCGGCACCTCGGCGGCGGTCACCACACTCTCGGGCGCATCACCCGTAAGGTGAATCGGACAGATGTTCAATCCATTCGGGCCGAGCTTGTCAAACCAGAACAGCGCCATCTGCGTCAACAGTGCGCCCTTGCCGGGAATGGGCTCGCCCATGATCACGTCAAAGGCACTCAGACGGTCACTGGCCACCATCAGAATCCGGTCGGTGCCAACAGCGTAGTTGTCTCTCACTTTGCCCCGGGCCAGCAGGGGCAGCGAAGTGAGCATCGACGTGTGCAATGCAGCAGTCATATCAGCGTACAACCTGCGCCAGTTCCCCACGTGCATACTGACCCGCCACCACCATCAGACTGTTGCCCTTGACCTTGCTGGCCTGGCCTTCACAACCGAATTCCAGGTAGCGCTGTTTGCACAACGCTTTTGCGGCCTCGCGTGCGGGCTTGAGCCAGTCGCGGGCATCGAACTTTTCTGGGTTTTCAAACATGTACTTGCGCACCGCACCGGTCATGGCGAGACGGATGTCGGTATCGATATTGATCTTGCGTACGCCGAACTTGATGGCCTTCTGGATTTCTTCCACCGGCACACCATAGGTTTCCTTCATGTTGCCGCCGTACTGGCGAATGATTGCCAGCGACTCCTGTGGCACGCTGCTGGAGCCGTGCATCACCAGGTGCGTGTTGGGGATGCGCTTGTTGATCTCCATCACGCGGTTGATGGCCAGAATGTCGCCGGTGGGCTTGCGCGTGAACTTGTAGGCGCCGTGGCTGGTGCCGATGGCAATGGCCAGCGCGTCGAGTTGGGTGCGCTTGACAAAGTCTGCCGCCTGCTCCGGGTCGGTCAGCATCTGCTCGCGCGTCATGGTGGAGTCAGTGCCGTGACCGTCTTCCTTGTCACCCTTCATGGTTTCCAGACTTCCCAGGCAACCCAGTTCGCCTTCCACCGTGACGCCGGTGGCGTGCGCCAGATCGACCACCTTGCGTGTGACCTCGACGTTGTACTCGTAGCTGGAGATCGTCTTGCCGTCCGCCATCAGCGAGCCATCCATCATGACCGAGCTGAAGCCGAGGTTGATGGCGCCTTGGCAGACATCCGGACTTTGCCCGTGGTCCTGATGCATGACCAGCGGAATGTGCGGATAGGCTTCGATGGCGGCCTGGATCAGGTGCTTGATGAAGGCCTCGCCGGCGTACTTGCGCGCACCCGCGCTGGCCTGCAGAATGACCGGCGCACCGACCTCGTCAGCTGCCGCCATCACGGCTTGCACCTGCTCCAGGTTGTTGACATTGAAAGCCGGAATTCCGTAACCGTTGGCGGCTGCATGATCGAGCAGTTCACGCATTGAGACGAGAGCCATGATGGGGTCCTTTGATAGTGTGTGCGGTTTTGAAACTTGGGTCAATTTTAGCGACATGGTTCCCACAGAGGAGCACAATCCGGTGGTCGCATCAACAGATACCCGTCATAGAATTGCGATTCTCCGGGTATGCGCCATATGGACATCAAAAAATCCGACTCCCTTGACCGCCAGGTCAATGCAACTTTGCAGGGTTCGTTCCTGGGAATGTTCCTGACCGAGTTGTTTGAAGGTGTCGGCTACCTCTCGCTGATCCTGTTGCTCCTCGAAGCCATCTGGGAGTGGAACGTGATGTTCCGTCGACCCGACGTCTATGTGCTGATAGTGACGGCTATGGGGCAAAGCGCGTGGCTGGCACGACGCAAATTCAAAGGACTGCCATTACCCTGGTGGAGTTGGCTGGTGGGCATGCTGTTTTATGCGCTGATCGAATCACTGATCGAAGGCGGCTCGTTTTTTGCCAAACCCAAGCACTTCATCTTTGTCCTTTTGACGCTCGTTTATGCCTGCGGGGCAGCGTTCAAGACATACAGCGACAAGCCACGGTTTGCGGTGACCGGCATCTTCCTTTCTCGTACGGCGCAGGGGCTGGGTCCACTGCTTTTTTACATTGCACTGGACCTCAGAGGCCAGATCTGGTCTGAGGGCGTCGCCGGCTTTTTCACATCAGCACCCCACGCATTTTTATTGGCACTGG
>CAIYGK010000679.1 GCA_903925725.1 uncultured beta proteobacterium
ATTCGCCGATCTCGGCTTTGATGTTGATATTGGTCCGCTGTTTCAGACGCCAGAAGAGTGCGCACGACAGGCTATTGAAAATGACGTGCATGCCGTGGGTGTCTCGACGCTCGCTGCCGGGCACAAGACGCTGGTGCCGGCCATCATTGCCGAACTGAAGAAGCAGGGTGGCGATGACATCGTGGTGTTCGTGGGTGGTGTGATTCCAAGGCAGGACTACGAGATGCTGTATGAAGCCGGTGTCAAAGGCATTTACGGCCCCGGCACCCCCATTCCGGCCAGCGCCAAGGATGTTCTGGAACAGATCAAGGCGGCACTGGTTTAGACAGCCACAGTCAGACGCAGAATCAGGACCCGTATGCTGCACGAGATTACAGAGTGCACCGGCGCGCAGCAGCGCCGCGCAGTTGCCAAGGCGGTCACCCTGATCGAGTCAACCCGAAGCGATCACCGCGTGCAAGCCGACGAGTTGCTCACCGCGCTGCTCCCCCACACCGGCAAGTCGATGCGGCTCGGTATCAGCGGTGTACCGGGTGTCGGCAAATCCACATTCATTGAAGCGCTTGGCCTGTACCTGATCGACCAAGGGCATCGTGTCGCCGTGCTTACCATCGATCCATCAAGCACAGTCTCGGGCGGCTCCATTCTGGGCGATAAGACACGCATGGAAAAGCTTTCGGTCCACGAGCGTGCCTACATTCGCCCCAGTCCGAGCAGCGGAGCGCTGGGTGGTGTTGCGGAGAAGACGCGCGAGGCCATGCTGGTGTGCGAGGCCGCCGGCTATGACATCGTGATTGTTGAAACAGTCGGTGTTGGGCAAAGTGAAACGGCGGTGGCCGGCATGACCGACATGTTTGTCCTGATGCAACTTCCCAATGCGGGCGACGATTTGCAGGCCATCAAGAAAGGAGTGATGGAACTGGCTGACCTGGTGCTCATCAACAAGGCCGATATCGATGCCAATGCGGCCCAGCGCGCACAGTTGCAGATCACCTCTGCGCTGCAGTTGCTGGGCTTGTTTTCCAGTCACTCTGAAGAAGTCTGGCATCCCAAAGTGCTGCAACTCAGTGCCCTGCAGGGTCAGGGGATCGATGCTTTCTGGAAAGCGGTGACCGAGTTCAAGAGCCTGCAGGTCGCCAACGGCAAGTGGCTTGCGCGCCGGCAGCAGCAGTCTCTGGTGTGGATGTGGGAACGCATTGATGCCGGATTGAAACAATCCTTCCAACAGCAGCCGCAGGTCCAGCAAATGTTGCCGCAGATGAAGCAGGACGTCCTTGAAGGACGCATCGCTGCCTCCATGGCAGCAAGACAACTACTCAGTGCGTGGCATACCGGGTCCGATCCGGATCTGGAGGCCGCAATGACGACAATTTCCCGGTCTGGCCGGGATGACAAAAACGGAGAAAGCAATGCACGACATACTTGAACAACTGGAAGCCAAGCGCGAACTCGCGCGTTTGGGCGGCGGCGTCAAACGCATCGAAGCGCAGCACAAGAAGGGCAAGCTCACGGCCCGCGAACGCATTGAGTTGTTGCTGGACGAGGGCACCTTCGAAGAGTGGGACATGTTCATGGAACACCGCTGTGTCGACTTCGGCATGCAGGAACAGAAGATTCCGGGCGATGGTGTCGTTACGGGCTACGGCATGATCAACGGTCGCCTCGTGTTTGTCTTCAGCCAGGATTTCACCGTTTTTGGCGGTGCCTTGTCCGAGGCCCACGCGGAGAAGATCTGCAAGGTGATGGACCAGGCCATGAAGGTTGGCGCTCCGGTCATCGGTCTGAATGACTCCGGCGGTGCGCGCATTCAGGAAGGGGTGGCCAGTCTGGGCGGTTATGCCGATGTCTTTCAGCGCAATGTGATGGCGAGTGGCGTGGTGCCGCAGATCAGCATGATCATGGGTCCCTGCGCTGGTGGCGCAGTCTACAGTCCGGCCATGACCGATTTCATCTTCATGGTGAAAGACAGTTCCTACATGTTTGTCACCGGCCCGGAAGTCGTGAAAACAGTGACGCATGAAGATGTGACGGCCGAAGAGCTCGGCGGTGCCATCAGCCACACCACCAAGAGCGGTGTGGCAGACCTTGCTTTCGAAAGTGACGTTGAGGCACTGCTCATGCTGCGCCGGCTCTACAACTATCTGCCGCTGAACAACCGGGAAAAAGCGCCTGTGCGTCGCAGTGGGGACCCGGCCGATCGCATGGATTTGAGTCTGGACACCCTGGTGCCAGACAACCCGAACAAGCCTTACGACATGAAGGAACTGATCGTCAAAACGGTCGACGACGGCGACTTCTTCGAGTTGCAGCCAGAGTACGCGAAGAACATCCTGATCGGTTTTGGACGCATGGAAGGGCAGACTGTCGGCTTTGTTGCGAATCAACCGCTGGTGCTGGCGGGCTGCCTGGACATCAAGAGTTCCATCAAGGCGGCACGCTTTGTGCGCTTTTGCGATGCCTTCAATATTCCTGTCATCACCTTTGTTGACGTGCCGGGCTTCATGCCTGGCACCAGTCAGGAGTACGGTGGCATCATCAAGCATGGCGCCAAGTTGCTCTATGCCTTTGCCGAGTGCACTGTGCCAAAGATCACGGTCATCACACGCAAGGCCTACGGCGGTGCTTATGACGTGATGAGTTCCAAGCACCTGCGCGGCGATGTCAACCTGGCCTGGCCTAATGCCGAAATTGCGGTGATGGGCGCCAAGGGTGCAGTGGAGATTATCTTCCGCGAAGACAAGGGCGACCCGGAGAAACTTGCTGCAAAGGAAGCTGAATACAAGGCACGCTTTGCCAACCCCTTTGTCGCCGGAGCGCGCGGCTTCATCGATGACGTGATCCTGCCGCACGAAACGCGCAAGCGAATCTGCCGCTCCCTCGTGATGCTGCGTGACAAGAAGCTCGAGAACCCGTGGCGCAAGCACGGCAACATTCCATTGTGAAATCTCGCTAGGAAAAGAACATGTTTACCAAAATACTGATTGCAAACCGCGGCGAAATTGCCTGCCGGGTCATCAAGACGGCACGCAAGATGGGCATCAAGACCGTGGCGGTGTATTCCGACGCCGACAAGGAGGCGCGCCATGTGATGCTGGCCGATGAGGCTGTCAACATTGGCCCGGCGCCAAGCCGCGAGAGTTACCTGCTCGGCGACAGGATCATTGCCGCGTGCAAACAGACCGGCGCTCAGGCGATCCACCCCGGCTACGGCTTCCTGAGCGAGAACGCAGGGTTTGCCAAGACCGTCGAGGAGCAGGGCATTGTCTTCATCGGCCCCAAGCACTATTCGATGGCGGCGATGGGCGACAAGATCGAGTCGAAAAAGCTGGCTGGTGCGGCCGGCGTGAACTGCATTCCGGGTGTCAACAGTGCCATTGAAAGTGCCGAGCAGGCGGTTGAAATCGCCAGGGGCATTGGCTATCCGGTGATGATCAAGGCCAGCGCGGGCGGCGGTGGCATG
>CAIYGK010000680.1 GCA_903925725.1 uncultured beta proteobacterium
AACGCCTATCTGGTGCGTATCAAGTCCATCGACAAGGCGGGGCCAAAAATCAATTCCATCATTGAGTTGAATCCCGATGCCAAAGCGATTGCCGCTGATCTGGACCGCGAACGCAAGGTGAAAGGGTCACGCGGCCCCCTGCACGGCATTCCCGTGCTGCTCAAGGACAACATCGCCACGGCCGACCGTATGCAGACAACTGCCGGTTCCCTGGCGCTGCTGGGTGCCATAGCCGCACAAGATTCGTTCATTGTGAAGAAGTTGCGTGACGCCGGCGCCGTCATCCTTGGCAAGACCAATCTGTCGGAATGGGCCAATATTCGCTCTACCCGTGCCACCAGTGGCTGGAGCGCACGTGGCGGTTTGACCAAGAGTCCTTATGCGCTGGACCGCAATACCAGTGGCTCAAGTTCTGGCTCCGCCTCCAGCATGGCTGCCAGTCTTGCCACCATGGCGGTTGGCACCGAGACGGATGGTTCCATTACATCACCTGCGTCCCTTGCCAGTTTGGTCGGCATTAAACCGACGGTGGGCCTGGTCAGCCGGGCCGGCATCATTCCGATTGCCCCCTCGCAAGACACCGCGGGCCCCATGACCCGCACCGTGGCCGATGCGGCTGCCTTGCTCACCGTATTGGCGGGCACTGACGCGCAAGACCCGGCCACCCGAGAGGCTGACCAACATCGGCAGGATTACAGTCGCTTCCTCGATCTCAATGGCCTCAGAGGTAAACGCATTGGGGTTGTACGCAGTCAGTTCAGCGGGCAAAGCGATCTCGTGGTCAAGGTAGTGGAAGCCGAGCTGGCGGTGCTGACAGCGCAGGGGGCCGTGCTGGTAGAGCTGGCCGAAATCCCCAATACTGCCAAATACGCAGATTCGGAACTGACGGTGCTGTTGTTTGAATTGAAGGCAAGTCTGCCGAAGTATCTCGCCACTTATGCACCTGCCTCACCCATCAAATCACTGGCGGACGTGATCGCCTACAACCAGAAGAACAGCGCCAAAGAACTGCAACATTTTGGGCAAGAGCTTTTTGTCAATGCGCAGGCAAAAGGCGACCTCGACAGCCAGGAATACAAGGACGCGCTGGCCAACAACCTTAAGTTCTCTCGGGAGCATGGCATCGACAAGGTGCTGGCAGAGAATCAGTTGGACGCCTTGGTTGCGCCCACAGGCGAGCTGGCCTGGTTGACCGATTTCATCCACGGTGATTCGTCCGGCAACAGCTTTACCACACCCGCTGCAGTTGCCGGCTATCCGCATATCACGGTACCGGCAGGATTTGCCAAAGGCCTTCCGTGTGGCATTTCCTTTGTCGGCAAGGCATGGAGTGAGCCGACCCTGATCGCCATGGCCTACGCCTACGAGCAAGCCTCCCAAAGGCGTCGGCCCCCCAGCTATGTTCGCACCGTCAATTCGCCTTGATCCACAAATTAGTTCCTAGGGGGGTCGACCATAGGGTCATCCCGATCTTTGCCGCACGGGCCTGTCGCGGCTTTGCCGACGGCTTTGTCGCCGTTCTGCTGCCGGTTTATCTGCTGGCGCTGGGGCTTGGAGGGCTGGAGATCGGAGCCATCGCTACGGCCACCCTGCTCGGGTCGGCGCTGGTAACGCTCGCCATTGGAGCGTGGGGGCATCGTTGGACCGCAAGGATACTTCTGCTCGGTGCGGCCATGGTCATGGCTGCGACGGGTCTGGGTTTTTCGCTTGTTTCGTCCTTTTGGCCCTTGCTGCTGCTTGCATTCGTCGGTACGCTCAATCCGAGTTCAGGGGATGTCAGCGTGTTCCTGCCTCTGGAGCATGCCCGATTGGCAGCAGCATCTGATGTTGCGACCAGGACCGAACTGTTCGCCCGATACGCGCTCACCGGCGCGATGTGCGCGGCGCTTGGGGCCCTGGCCTCCGGCTTGCCGGACCGCCTCGTCACGATGACAGGGCTTGCGCGACTGGATGCGCTGCGTGCCATGTTCATCCTTTACGGACTGATTGGCGTCAGCGTATGGGCGTTGTATCGAAAGCTGCCTGGAAACGAAGCGTCCAGCAACACCAAGCCTGCACCATTGGGGCCGTCGAAGGCTGTGGTTGTCAGGCTGGCGGCACTGTTCTCGGTCGACTCCTTCGCGGGTGGTCTGGTAGTCAATTCGCTGCTGGCGCTGTGGTTGTTTGAGCGATTTGGTTTGTCACTTTCGGCTGCCGGTGTGTTCTTCTTCGGCTCCGGGCTGCTGGGCGCTGCATCACAGCTTGCCGCTCCGGTGTTGGCCAAGCGCATCGGACTGGTCAATACGATGGTGTTTACGCATATTCCGGCAAGCCTGTGCCTGATCGCGGCGGCGTTTTCGACGGACATCAGATGGGCGCTCGGTTTTCTGCTGGTCCGCGCCTTGATTTCATCCATGGATGTGCCGGCCCGAAGCGCGTTTGTCATGTCGGTGGTACAGCCCCATGAGCGTGCAGCTGCGGCAAGCTTCACGGCGGTGCCACGAAGCCTGGCAGCTGCTGCGAGCCCCTTGCTGGCGGGTTGGCTGTTTCAGTCGGGCTGGGCCGCTGCGCCGCTGGTGGCATGTGGCGTGCTCAAGATCGCCTACGACCTGGCGTTGTGGGCCGCGTTCAGACGGTCCGAGATTTCGTGACGGCCGCCAGTTGTCGCAACTCGGGCTTGTAGATCTTGCCCACCAGGGTCATCGGCATGGTTTCCAGTACGGTCACAGACCTGGGGCGGGCCGGCGGCTCATCGACCCGGGCACGCACGAATTCCAGCAGTTCCGCTTCCGAGGCTATCGCGCCTGGGATCAGCGTGACAAAGACCACCGGCAACTCGCCGGCGTAGGCATCAGGCGCACCCACGGCAGCACAGTGTTGCACAGCGGGGTGGGCCGCCATGGCATCTTCAATCACTTTCGGGTCGATGTTGTGGCCACCCCGAATGATCAAATCCTTGGAGCGACCGCTTAAATGGAGTCGACCTTGATCATCGAGCCATCCCAAGTCACCGGTGGCCAGCCAGCCGTCTGCCGTGAAGGCGTGGGCATTGTCCTTCGCGTCAACAAAACCCGAGAACAGATTCGGTGACTTGAAGGTCACCATGCCCTGCTCACCATGCGGCATCTCGCGCTCGCTCGGGTTGCCGTGCTCATCCAGCGCCACCACGCGCAGCTGGCTGTAGGGAAGCCTGAAACCGACGCAACCCGCCGGGGCATTGACGCCAGGCGGCGTGATGGTGGAGATCCCAGCCATTTCCGTCATGCCCAAGCTCTCATGCACATGCACGCCAGACAAAGCCTCAAAG
>CAIYGK010000681.1 GCA_903925725.1 uncultured beta proteobacterium
CCAGGTGCTTGAGTCGGACATGAAATAAGCGCTTTCGGCATTGGCGCGCTTGAGGCTGGCGGTCATGAAATCCTTGGTGACGATGTACCAGGCTCCGCCGGGCTGGACACCGGCTTTTTGCCAAATCTGCATTTCCTTCTGATGCGTACCCGAATTGTCACCACGGGATACGAATCGCGCGCCAAGCCTGGCGATCCGTTGATAGGCATCAGCCGCACTGGAGGCTTGCACAACAGACGCCGGGTCGTTTTTCGGTCCAACGATGTAGAACTCGTTGGATCCGATGAGTGTCTTGCCTGTAGCCCAGCCATCTTTCACGGCCCTATCGACTTGGGCCGGCGCATGCACCATCACCATATCGACCTTTTTGTCCTGAAGCAGTTTCAGCGACTGGCCCGTTCCCGCCTTCACCCACACCATCTGCGCATCGGCACGTCGCGCAAAGTCTTCAGCCAACAGTTTTAGCAAACCCAGTTCACCGGGGCTTCCGGTTGCCAGTGAAAACCGATTCTTCCCTGAGCCATACGTGGCACCCGTTTCATCATCGGCAAGAGCTGTCATGCTGCCCAGGGTCATGGCCATACCCAGCAGTTTGAGGAAGGTTCGACGCATAAGGTACTCCAAGTCTCTGTCCAACTCCGATGGTAGCCTTGGCCCCCCTAATCTGCGATATGAATCAGGGTGCATACCTGTCGATGGCAATGCCCGACCTTACACTGCGGCATCGAACCCCGCGCGACACAGCATCTAGCACCGGCAACTATTTTGTGGCAGCATCGCGCAGCACGATCCTGTCTTGCATGGCACGTTGATTGCATAGCTGCATAACACACTTGGTCAAAGAAGATTTTGTAGGGTTTGCGACTTTTATCGCGTTATGCAGGAAACGATACAGCGACGGTTGATTGCCAACCGATGCCATGTCAACCAACATTTATTTCATCATCGAAGGAGAAAGTCCATGAACCCATTGCGCCGCCGTATCGCGCCTCTGTTGTTCGCCCTGGTTCCCGTCTTCGCCTGTGCGCATACCGCAGGCCCGGACCCCGCGACTCTGGTGACACAGACGCTGACTCTTGGCGGACGCGACAAGACTGGCATCACACTGTCTCCGGAAACTCTCAAGACCTATCCCGTCCAGAGCCCGCCCGACATTGCCGTGAAGAATCGCAAGGGCGAAACCCAGCGTATGCTGAAGGGATACAACGGGGTCAAACTGGTTGACCTGCTGGACAAGGCCGCGCTGGTTTCGGCAGACCCCAACGATTTCAAGAAGACCATCGTCGTTGCGACCGCCAGCGATGGCTACAAAGCGATCTTTTCCTGGAACGAGTTGTACAACACCTCGGTTGGAGCAGGTGTGCTGGTGCTCTACGCCAAAGACGGCAAGCCTCTGGCTGATGACGAAGGTCGAATCGCCCTGATTTCAGTCAATGACACTGGCACCGGACCCAGGCATGTGCGATGGCTCAAGGACATTCAGGTTCGCACGATTGACTGACGCCCAGCCCTCGCAAGGTGTCGACGGCGAGCGCCGACCAGCTATTTTTTGCAATTGGAATCCCTATGAAACCTTCTCTCTTGACTGCGTTCCTGTTGTCTTCCCTTTGTTCCCTGACGTCGCAGGCGCACGCTGACGAAGTCTCGATCGCAGTCGCCGCCAACTTCACGGCGCCAATGCAGAAAATTGCCGCTGAGTTTGAGAAGGATACGGGCCACAAAGTAGTTGCCGCCTTCGGCTCTACCGGCAAGTTTTACGCCCAGATCAAAAATGGTGCCCCCTTTGAAGTGCTGCTGGCGGCAGATGACGAAACACCGACCCGGTTGGCGGCCGAAAGCGCTGCCGTGGCAGGCACCCAATTCACGTACGCGGTAGGCAAACTTGTGCTCTGGTCAGTCAGGCCCACTGTGGTTGATGCGGCCGGCGAGGTCTTGAAGACGGGTGCGATTGAACACATTGCTCTGGCCGACCCCAAGCTCGCCCCGTACGGGGCGGCAGCGATACAGGCCATGAAGGCCCTGGGCGTGTACGATGCTTTAGTGCCCAAGCTCGTCACAGCAGAGAACATCACCCAGTCCTACCAGTTCGTCAGCACTGGCAACGCCCAGCTTGGCTTTGTCGCGTTGTCGCAGGTATTGAAGGATGGAAAAATTGAAGGCTCAGCCTGGCTTGTTCCAGCCAGGCTTTACCAGCCGATTCGTCAGGATGCCGTGATTCTGGAAAAAGGCAAAGGCAAGCCCGCCGCCGAGGCACTGATGAAGTTCCTCAAAAGCGACAAGGCCAAGGCAGTGATCAGGTCTTACGGTTACGATTTACCGTAAGACCGCCATGCCATCCTCCGCCGACCTCACCGCCGTCCTACTGACAGCCAGACTTGCGCTCGTCACAACGGTGCTGCTGCTGCTGATAGCAAC